>DAISYT010000183.1:0-5112 GCA_036825175.1 Candidatus Cloacimonadota bacterium | reverse complement strand
CGGTAGCACGGAAGTAAAAAAGAAAATCGTCAAAGTAACTGTGACGGCATGTTCGGAAGAAATCGAATACTTGGCTAAAACCTCGATAGCGAATTTTTCCCTCAATCCCAATCCGGCGTAAGTGATGGGGATCAGGTTGGAAATCAGGATAAGCGGAACGGAAATAATTGCGGAAAAAATATGATATGGGCGGAAGGTATTGATCAATATAAAGTACTGAAAAATAGTAAGAAACATGTAAGCAATCTGTAACGCGCTGATGCGCGGCATGACCTTGAAGTATTCCTGGAAATATTTATCGATGGATTTAATCCGATTTAGATGTTTCAGCCAATAGATCAACAAAGGCAGAAACAACACGAAAATAAAAATCGCAATCGGGATCGTGATATTCATTTTTCTAAAATAAAAAATAGCCGCGAAACTGGCAAACAACAGATTGATCCAAATCTGAAAGAATTTTTCCACACCCAGCGACATGAAAGTAAGTGTTTTGGCATTATCCAAAAAAAATACTTTTCCTGCCACTCCCAATCCGCCGGGAACCACCAAACTAAGGGAATGTCCGATCATGTGAGATTTAAAAATCTCTGCCGGCTTGGCTACATAATCGGGATTGATTTTGAGGAAATGTCCCCAGTTTCGATACTCGATGAAAATCTTCATAGCAGTCGTTATCAGCATGAGGACGATTGTCATGAAGCTGATTTGACAAAAAGAATGGAAGAGTACATGAAAATCTATTTTACGAAAAATCAGGTACAAAATCGTGAAGGTAATGACGATTTTCAGGAAGAAGAAGAGTTTACTTTTCAATAACTTTTGCATAATTTTTTATCGCTCATTTCTTCCATTCCCATTTTCCCCATATGCCGTTAATGCTATACCAGATAACTACATACGGATAGATAAGCAGAAAAAATAAATCGTTGAATTTGAATTTTAATTTGAAATAAACGACTGTCACGATCCACAGAAATAACAAACTGAAAGGATATAACAAGTAAATTGGTCGGAAATGATCGACAAACAGCATGACCGGGTAGGAAAAGTAAAACGCCAGCGTAAAAATAGAAAGCAGGATGATCGGTGCCGAGGAATAAACAATGGTGCTGTATTTACGCATGTTGCGGTGTTTGAGTTCGCTTCTGGCAATGCTGATTTTGGAAAGGACATCGATTTCACGTTTGAAGGTGATTTTCCATTTTGCTTTTCGGATCAGGTTCAACATGTGTTTATCGTCACCGGAACGGAAATGCCTGATTTTTTCATAACCGCCGACTTCCTCGAAGGCAGAACGGCGGATCAACAGATTGGAGCCGGAAGCGGTCATCGGTAGTCCCAATCCGATAGTAGCAGCTGTGACGACGGCAGATATTTTATTGATAAATGTCTGGAAGGTGGAAAGTTCATTTTCCCGATAATAGCCGACCACCATGCCCACCGCATCCGAAATGTATCGATTGAAATTATTCAGCCAGCCGGATTCCGGTTCACAATCGGCGTCGGTAAAAACCAGAAAGTCAAATTTGGCTTTCTCGGCTGCCAGTTTAAGAGCAGCCTGTTTTCCCTGGAATTCCTTAGATTTTTCCTGGAGAAAAAGGCAGGTCACATTTTCTTTATTTTTGCTGAATTCGCTCAGAAGTCGGGCTGAATTATCTGTGGAAGCGTCGTCGGTGATGATGATTTCATATTTCTCTTTGGGATAGATAATGTTATCCAAAGCTAAGAACAGTGCCGGAAGATTTTGCTCTTCGTTGCGGCAAGCGATCAAAATCGAAAAGGTATGTTCTGAGTCAGTTTGGCAGCGTTTATTCAGGAGCAAACCCAGGGTAAAAATCAGCACAAAAAAAGAGAAAAGGATGGTAAAAAAATCCATAATCAATAACGCGCCTGATAACCGAACGTAATTTCCTTTTCCCAATCTGCGTCATCGATTTGAGAGAGTATAACTGCCAGCTTCACTTTATGATGAGCCAAGAATGCCCAATCTACGACGGCTTTCGCCGAAATCGTATCGGTGATGTCGCCCTGCAGCCAATGTGTTTTTTCATCCAGCGCTTTATCTCGGGTATCATAGTTTATGGAAAAATCATTGCCCACACTTCCCTGACGGGTGTAAGAAGCGTGCAGATTGAGATCGAGATTTTTCAGGGCTTCATAATTCCATTCGCAGGCATATTGAATCAGATTACTACCGTCGGGAAAGCCCAAACCGATATCATCGTGCGAAAATTTATTCTGAAGATAATTATGCGTGTACAGCCAGGGGCGAATCGCCGTAAATTCCAGCGTGATGCGATCCTTCTTCTGCTCGCTGAAGCGATAGGAATTTCCAACCTGAATGCCGTATTTATTGCCCCACCAGTTTTTAAAAACCTTGCCTGCGCTAAATTCATCCAGAACGCAATTTCCATAAACCAGATCGCTCGAACAGGGATGCCAGTTCATTCCTGCAAACATCAAAACATTGTCACGGTCTGCCAGATTATGTTCCGTCCAACGCCAAAAAGTCGTTGGAACTAAATAACTTAACTCGATACCACGATTACCGTAAACGACATGTTCACCCCAAAACAGTTCAAAGTTATCGTTTGGTTTCCATCCGAATTTATGAATCGCCAAATATTTATCCGGAAAGGATTTCGTAGAGGAAAACGTGCTATCCGCCACTAAAGAAGCATGTATGAAATGAACATAGAATTTGGAAAAATCCAGGTTTGTGGAAAAATAGCCGTATTCATTGCAGGCATCGTGCAGAATAAGGCTGCCACCGATATTATTACCGATTTCATATTTTCCGCGACCAACCGCCACGTCCCAATAAGGTTGGATGTTGTACTGAATTCTACCCGTAGCACTATCCAGATAAACCTGAGTACTGTCGTCGGATAATTTTGACCAGCTATCGATTAATTTGGAAGAATAGTAAAAGTCCTGATCACCAGCGAAGTGACCTGCCCACCAATCGGCAAAGAAAAATAATTTATCATCGATACTGCCACTGAAACGTGAACCATAATGTACAAAATAATAATTTTCGTCCGTATTGGAAACGAGATCGATTCCCGTATAAAGTGACAGATTTATGCTCGATCGGGGTGGTAAAGAATTCAAAGCAGATTTGGCTGATTGGAGCGATTGCATTCCGGGAGAATGGTAAGAAATGATACTGCTATCATCTGTTTGAGAAGTGCAGAAATTGCGAAGAGCAGATTTAAATTGCGACCAGGAATTCAAAGCAAAATAGGTTTGAGAAACTCTGCTTTCAAAATATTTTTCAGGAAATATTACCACAGCATCATTGGTCTCTTTCAAAAAAGAATCATGAGAACCGGAAGTTAATTCGGGATGTTCCCAGGAAATATCGACGGTCTGAGACGAACAGAGTATACAGATACTCAACAAAAACAATAAAAAAATACTATATTTCATTCAACAACTCTCCTTTAAAATTTGCCGTACAAACAGCTGTGAGCCTGATTGTGTCAAGTGAAAACACCGTGTGACTCAGTTAGTATAGAGGTAACGTTTGATTTTCTGGGTCGGTGTTTTTACGAAAGGCTCGGTTTGCTCGATAACGGTGGAAAGCCGAGAAAATTGAGGAACGCGTAAGTTCACTTCTGTTTTCACATCGAGGAGGAGCTGATTAATAATTTTCTGCATTTGAGATTCTTTACGATGTTGAGCTTTGAATTTCTCATCGATCATTTCATAATTCGGATGAATTCGGGCGATGATCTTATTATTTTGAGAATAAACCAGTGTTTCCAAAACGAATTCATTTTCCGAGATGATGGCTTCGAGGTCTTCGGGATAAACATTCTCTCCGCTGGCTCCGATGATCACATTCTTTACTCTGCCTTTGATGAACAGATAACGGTCTTTTTTCAAAATACCCAGATCACCGGTACGGAACCAGCCATCGTCCGAAAGCACTTCTTTGGTGCGGTCGGGATCTTTGTAATATCCTTTCATCACGCTGTTGCCCCGAATCAATATTTCGCCTTCTCCGGCAGCATTTTTATTTCCCATTTTAATTTCCAATCCGGGTAAAACCGTACCGGTAGAACGGTATTTAGTCACGCGAGGCGTGCAGCCGGCGATGAGAGGAGAAGTTTCCGTAAGTCCATAACCGATAGCGTAAGGGAATTTTGCATCACGCAAGAATCTTTCTGCATCGGGTGCCAGCAAGGCTCCGCCGATGCCGAAGAAGTGGAGATGTCCGCCAAAACTGTGATATAATTTTTTGCCCGCGATGCGATGAAAAATCTTCCTGAAGAAGGGTATTTTATAAATTCCACTCAATAGTTTCTTACTGGTAAAAGTCGGTTGGATTTTGGTCTTGAAAATTTTCTCGATAATCAGCGGTACCGTCAGGATCATCGTCGGTTTGATCTTCATCATGGCAGGTAACAGCACACGGGCAATGGGAGGTTTATCCAGATAAAAGATGCTGGCGCCGCAATATAGCGGTAGCAAAAAACCGATGGTACATTCGTAGGTGTGAGACAGCGGCAGTACGGAAACCAGTCGGTCATTTTCATCCACTTTCTGAATCTTCAGGGTGTCGATGATATTGAAGACAATATTCTTATGCGACAGCATCACACCTTTGGAATGCCCGGTGGTGCCGGAAGTGTAAATGATGGCTGCCAGATCGTCTTCCCGCACTTCCTGCCCGGCGAAACCGGTTATTTTGAGAGCGGATTCTTTCAATTTGGCAAGTTCATTGGAACCGCCATTAATGATCTTTTGCAATTTTTCTTTCGTGGTGGCGGGTGGAATGATGCTGAAATCATCGATCAGAATTTGCAGATCGCCTGGACTTAAAACATCCAGTTTCCCATAGTATTTTTCGGAAACGAAGATGGCTTTTGCTCCGGAATGTTTCAAAATATGCTGAATTTCATTCTCTCGGAAATCCGGTAAAATAGGCACAACAATTGCTCCCATGGTGGTAATAGCCAGATAAGCTATGCCCCAATTGGGCGAATTTTCAGCAAGGATAGCGACGCGGTCACCCACGATGATGCCGTTATGATGCAAAAATGATTTGATCTCATCTACTTTTTCTGCCACGTCTTCGTATGTGAGTGGATTCGCATCGAT
>DAISYT010000182.1:0-5119 GCA_036825175.1 Candidatus Cloacimonadota bacterium | reverse complement strand
GCGTAGGCTTGAGGTAAGAACAGAAGAGTAAAAGATTGCTTCGCGATAGAAAAGCCAGAAGAACAACTCGCAATGACAAAGTACCTCGACTTTGCACGCAGTAACGCAAACATACTTGTTTGCGAGAGTTTTCCTCACGGAAATCGCTACCAACCTACTAACCGGCAGAAATTTCATTTGACACTAAGAATCGAATATCCAATTTGAACAAATAAAAAAACTCGAGGAGGAAGAATGAAATTATTCAAAGTAATCTTTTTGGCATTATTAATATGCTCCACATTATTTCTTGTTAGCTGTGCGAGCAGCACAAAAACCGTTTCCCGTGTTTCTGCGGATGAAGTTACCGATCTGAGCGGTAACTGGAACGATACCGATTCCAAGCTGGTAGCCGAGCAGATGATCCAGGATTTAACCTATCGTCCCTGGCTGAGTGATTTCACTACGGAAGAAGATCGCAAGCCCGTCGTCATCGTCGGCACGATCCGCAATTTCAGTTCGGAACACATCGAAACCGGCACCTTCATCAAAGATATCGAAAGAGAGCTGATCAACTCCGGCAAAGTGAAATTTGTAGCCAGCAAACAGGAAAGAGAAGAAGTTCGCGGTGAAAGAATGGAACAGCAATCCTTTGCTTCCGATGAAACCGCCAAAAGACTGGCTGCCGAATCCGGAGCCGATTTCATGCTGCAGGGTGGCATCAAATCCAATATCGATTCCACCGGCGGAAAAGCTGCCAAATTCTATCAGGTCGATCTGGAATTGGTTAATGTGGAAACCAACGAAAAAGTCTGGATTGGCAGTAAAGAGATCAAAAAACTCGTTCAAAAATCCAAAACAAAATGGTAGAAGGACGTTGCGATGAACAAGTTCAAGATTATCATTGTAACGTGTTCAGTAATGTTATTGCTGCTTTCCGGCTGTGCCAATATGAAAAGCAGCAAACAGCAGTTCGTGGGGATCGACGAAAAACTGACGACTCACGATTATGAAGGCGCTTTGCAGCAGATCAGGGCTGCCAAAGGCAAATTTTACAAACAAAAAGAAAGAGCGCTTTATTACCTGGATGAAGGCATGCTTCTGCATTTTTGCGGTAAATATATCGAAAGCAACGAAGCTTTGACTTCTGCCGAACAGGCTATCGACGAACTTTATTCGAAGAGCATTTCGCGCGGAGCCGCCTCGATGCTGCTGAACGACAACGTGCTGGAATATTCCGGTGAAGATTACGAAGATATTTATTTGAATGTCTTCAAGGCGATGAATTATCTGGAATTGGATAAATTCGACGACGCTTTCGTGGAAATTCACCGCATCAACGATAAACTTTCGGTGTTGGAGCAGAAATATCAGAAAACTGCCGATCAGTTCAACCTTTCCAAAGATAAGAAAAAAGATTTCAAAGCCGGCACGAACCAGTTTCATAACTCTACCCTGGGCAGGTATTTAAGTATGTTGCTTTATCGGGTGGAAGGCAGGATGGACGATGCCCGCATCGATCAGGATAAAATTACCGAAGCCTGGAGATTGCAGGCTCAAATCTACGATTTTGCCCAACCGGATTTATCCAATTATTTGAATCAGGATGGCAAAGCCAGACTCGATCTGATCAGTTTTGTGGGACGTGCTCCCGATAAAAAAGCCAGCACGCTTTACATTCACACGGAAAAAGATTTGATCGTGATCGGAACCACCGAAGAAAATCCGCGTGGTAAACAGGAATTGGAAACGCTGGATGTGATCAATTGGCCCGGCGTGAAAGAAGGCTATCATTTTAAATTCCAGCTTCCATATCTGGAAATGAGAAAATCCAATATAGCGAGTGTAAGAGTAATCGTGGATGGAAGTTATCGGCAGGATTTGAAAATGATCGAGAACATCGGAAAAGTGGCTTTGGAAACTTATAAAGTGAAAGAACCGATCATCTATCTGAAAACGATTACCAGAGCTGTGATCAAAGGTTTGGCTTCCGAAAAAGGTAAAACCGAGCTTTCCAAACAGGTGGGAGGCGGTTTGCTGGGCGACCTCAGTCGTTTGGCTACCGATGTTGCCGTCGATGCTACCGAAAATGCCGATCTGCGTATTTCCCGCTTCTTTCCCGGTCGTGCTTTGATCGGTGAAGTGGAATTGGCACCTGGCACACATCAGGTGAAACTGGAATATTACAGCAAGAACGGCACGCTGCTTTGGGTGGATGATCTGGGTGAAAAAAATATTTCGCAGAATGGATTGAATTTATTTGAATCTTTCTATTTGAATTAACGGAGTAAATATGAAAAAGACTATATTAATTGCACTTACGTTTATTTTCCTGCTTTCCGGAACTGCTTTTGCCAAAAAGCAAAAACCACCCAAATGGCTGGAAGCCCCGAAAAGTGTTTACCCGGAAAATATGTATCTTTCCGCGATCGGTGAAGCAGATTCCCGCACCATGGCAGAGAATATGGCTGCCGGCAATCTTTCCCGCATTTTTGAATCGAACGTGAAAACCGATCAAACCTATTCGCAACGCTACATGGAACTCACCAAAAACGGACAGACTTCTTATGAAGATCAGTCCACGACCAACCAGAATGTGAGCATCACTTCCGAACAGACTTTGGTAAATATCGAGTTTGGAGAAAGTTATACGAATGATATGGGGCGTGTCTTTGTGATTGCATATTTGAACAGGATGAAAACCGGTGAGATTTACGAAGAAAAAATTGCTGAAAATGCCGATAACATCAATTATTACGTCAAGCTGGCGGACGAATCTTTCGATATTTTATTCAAATATGCCGCTCTCAGCGCAGCCACCGCTTTCAGTCAAAATAACGAAGTGCTGATTTCACAGTTGGGAATCATTTTTCCTACTTCCAGAGAGATGCTAGAAGTGAATTACAAACATGCCGATATTATGAAACAGGCTGCCGAAATCTCACATCAGATCGGTTTTAGCGTCGATATTGCCAACGATCCCGATCATAAGATTTCCATTTTGGTGGAAGAACTGATGAACGATCTGGGATTCGTGATTTCCGATATGCCGCTCCTGATGGCTCACGGCAAAGTGTTGTTTGAAGAAACCGATTTGCAGCGGGACGAAAAATTTGTACGATACGAATTGCAGTTGCAGGTGGATGATCCGCAGGGACAAACCATCGTTACCATGGACGAAAAAGGCAGGGAAGGTCATATTTCGGTTTCGGAAGCACAGGCTCGTGCTGTGCGTGCCGTCGAGAAAAAAATCAAGAAAGAATTGGATAATAAGCTGATTTCCTATTTCGATGGAATGGTTCTGAAGAAATGAAGTCCTACCGTAAAGAACTTTGGTTCGATACCAAATCCCGCCGGGAATTCATCAATATCACGCCCGATGTGCAGAAATGTCTGAGTGAAAGCGGCATACGCGAGGGACTTTGTCTCGTGAATGCCATGCACATTACCGCCAGCGTTTTCATCAATGACGACGAGAGCGGATTACACGCCGATTTTGAAAAATGGCTGGAAAAACTGGCACCGGAAAAACCTTACGATCAGTACCGGCATAACGGCTTTGAAGATAATGCGGATGCGCATTTGAAGCGAACCGTGATGGGTCGGGAAGTGGTCGTAGCTATCACCGAAGGCAGACTGGATTTTGGTCCGTGGGAACAAATATTCTACGGCGAATTCGATGGAATGCGCAGGAAACGGGTTTTGGTAAAAATCATCGGAGAATAGATCGTGTAAAAATCCTCATCTTTTTTCCGAAATTACTTTTTAACGGCTTGTTTTAGTTAAACAAGCCGTTTTTTTATCGATTATGTGGTTAGCAGTTCATGATAGTTTTGGAAAGAATCGCTTCATTTCATCCGATAATCAATATGGAAATTTAAGCGGCAAATTATTCCAGATTATCATGTTGACAAAAACAGCTTCCCAAATTCTTTTCCGAACAAAAAAAAATTAGAAGGAGTGAATTTTGAAAAATATTCTCGTTATGGGTGCGGCGGGACAGATCGGTTCGGAATTGGTTCCCGCACTGCGCAAAGTTTATGGTTCGGATCATGTCGTTGCTGCCGATATTCGTCGCGATCCGCAGGAGACGCTTTTAGCCGGACCTTATGAAGTCATCGATTGTTTGGATGTTCCGCGTATTATCGAGGTCGTAAAGAAATACAAGATCGACACGGTTTATAACCTGGTTGCTCTGCTTTCGGCTGTGGGAGAGAAGAATCCTCAGCTTTCCTGGAAAATCAATATCGGCGGTTTGATGAATCTGCTGGAATTAGGTGTAGAACACGGCTTTGCTCTCTTCACTCCCAGTTCCATCGGTGCTTTCGGGCTTTCCACACCTCACGATAACACGCCGCAGGACACGATTATGAGACCCAATTCCATGTACGGCGTAACCAAAGTTACCGGCGAATTGCTTTGCGATTATTATCATCAGAAGTTTGGGATCGATACCCGCGGAGTAAGATTCCCCGGCATCATTTCCAACGTTACTCTGCCCGGTGGCGGAACCACGGATTATGCTGTCGATATTTACTACAAAGCTATCGAAACCGGCAAATTTACCTGTAATTTAAAACCCGGTACTTTCCTGGATATGATGTATATGCCCGATTGCCTGAAAGCTGCTATCGACATTATGGAAGCCGATCCGGCTAAACTGATCCATCGTAATTGCTTCAATGTGGCAGCCATGAGTTTCGATCCTGAAATGATTGCTGCCGAGATCAAAAAACACCTTCCTGCTTTCGAGATCGAATATGAAATCGATCCGGTTCGTCAGGCGATTGCCGACAGCTGGCCCAATAAAATGGATGACACCGCAGCCCGCACGGAATGGGGCTGGAACTTTGAATACGACCTTTCCAAAATGACCACCGATATGCTGGAAGTTTTGGGCAAAAAGTTGAAAAAATAGGAAGAATTGATTCGATGATTTTTGGCATTGGGATCGATCAGATCGAAGTAGAACGCATTAAAAAGCAACTGGAAAATGACCGTTTCCGTGAAACGATTTTTTCGGCTGACGAGATCGATTATTGCAATTCCAGGAGTAATTTTGCCGAAAGCTATGCAGCTCGTTTTGCCGCCAAAGAAGCGTTTTTCAAAGCGTTAGGTACCGGTTGGCGCGCAGGTATGG
>DAISYT010000181.1:0-5144 GCA_036825175.1 Candidatus Cloacimonadota bacterium | reverse complement strand
AGCAAAAAGCCGATCAAACTGACCGGCTTCTTTTTTTATACTGGCGGGAGCTTTACCAGCCTTGGGCTGGGACGGAACTTCCCGAATACGCTAGTCACATAAAAGAATCTCATTAAATCATTCACTTCATGAAATGATTTCAATTCGGGACGACCTTCCGCCTGACTATTTACCGTAAAAAGTAAAAAAGCCGATCAAACTGACCGGCTTCTTTTTTTATACTGGCGGGAGCGACGGGACTCGAACTCGCGACCTTCTGCGTGACAGGCAGACGTTCTAACCAACTGAACTACACCCCCGTTTATCTCTGACTCACACTAAACACAGACGCACTTTTAAAAAACGGGTTTTATGTGTCAAAGCTTTTTTTGCGAATTTTTTAATCGGCAAATCCGAATAGTTTTTTTCACTTTACAAATTTCTGCCGGACAACCAAATGCCACTATTAATACGAGGAGATAAAAATTGAAAGATAAGATAATTCGCGGTATAACCAATAATAAATTCATCCGGTTCTTTGCTGTAAACTCCACGGAAACAGTGCGGGAAGCAGTGCGACTTCACAATCTTTCCATCACTAATTCGGTGTTGTTGGGCAGGCTGCTTTCCGGGGCTTTGCTGATGGGATTCGATTTGAAATCGGAAAGCGATATGCTTACGATCAAGATCGAAGGCGATGGTCCGGTGGGGAAGGCACTCGTCACTTCCAATAAAAATGGCGAAGTGAAAGGATATGTAAATAATCCGCAACTGGAATTACCGATCAATCAAAATACAAAAACCATCGATGTACCGACAGCAGTAGGGAAAGGAACGCTCACGATCATCAGGGATTTGGGATTGAAGAATCCGTATATCGGGCAGGTGGAACTGAAATACGGAACGATTGCCCAGGATTTGACCTACTATTTTGCAGTTTCGGAACAGATTCCTTCTTCCGTGGGCTTGGGCGTGTTGATCGAGCCGGATGGCAGCGTGAAACAAGCCGGAGGTTTCATCGTGCAGTTGATGCCGGAAACACCGGAAGAAGTTATTTCCCATCTCGAACAGAATCTGGCAAAATTCCCGAATCTAACGGATGTGATGGATATGGGATTTCCCATCGAGAAGATTATTGCCGATTTCATTTTAAAGGATTTTCAGCCCGAAATCCTGGAAGAGATCGAAGCAAAGTATAAGTGCGATTGCTCTTCAGAAAAATTTATAAAAGGATTGAAGCTGCTTTCCAAAGAAGAACTGCAGGAGGCACTGGCAAAAAAAGAAATTTTCACGGTGCATTGCCATCTTTGCAACACGGATTACAACTACGGAAAGGATGCGATAGAAAAGATTCTGAAGGAAATGAAATCGTGATTCTTTTTCATGGCAGCAGCGTAAAACTGGAAATCCTCAAACCGAATCAGGCTACCGGTGTTGGTAACGAAAATGACAGGCAATTTGCTCTTTATGCAACAAATAGCCGGGATTTTGCCCTGCTTTTCACCATTTCCGTTACTCCGGATGAAACTGGAACATCTAGTTGGAAAACCATCACGCAAAATGGTATTCCCAAGATGAAGATCGATGCCGGAAAAGTCGATATGAATGGAAAAGGTTTTCTTTATAAACTCGATTCCAAAAAATTTCAACAAATCGATGAAATCCAGTTTGTCAGTTACGAACCGGTAAAACCGCTTTCCTGTGAAGAAATAGATTTGTTTGAATTGCAGCATTTGATAATCAAGAAATGACGGATTTTCACTACAAAAAAAGCCTGGGACAGCACTTCCTGAAAGATAAAAACATTATCCGCAAAATCGTGGATATTGCGGCAATCCAACCGGACGAACCGGTTTGGGAAGTCGGACCCGGCATGGGAATTTTAACCGAAGAACTTTTAACTCGTCAGGCTAATTTGACCTGTTTCGAGATCGATGCCGAACTGTATGAAATTTTGGAAGAACGCTTCGGTAGCCGTATCAGATTGATCAAACAAGATGTGCTGCAAGCAGATTGGCAAAAGTATTTTCCTAAAGAAAAAATAAAAATCGTGGCGAATCTGCCTTACCAGATCACCTCGCCATTTTTGTTTGAAGTGGCGCAGTATGCCGATCACTTCTCACGCATTGTGGTGATGATTCAGAAAGAAGTAGCGCAGCGCCTGGATGCGAAAGTAAGCACCAAAGATTACGGAATTCTTACTCTGAAAATGCAGTATTATTTCGATGTAAAATATGAATTCACGGTCAAACCGCATGTTTTCAATCCGCCACCCAAAGTCGATTCGGCTGTGATCAGCCTGATTCCCAGAATCGAAAAACCGGAGATCGAAGATGAACAACTCTTCTGGAGCCTTGTGGAAACGGCTTTTCGCAATCGCCGCAAAATGCTGCGCCGTAACCTGCGTGAGATTGTTCTGCCAGAAAAACTGGCAGAAATCGAAACGAGCAGCGGAATCGATCTGATGCGCAGAGGAGAAACGCTGACAGAATCAGAATTTATAAAGTTATATCGGAGTATAGCTGCCTGCAAAAGATTATAGTTTTCTAATATTAGAGCACTCTGCATATCTGAAAGGCTTTTTTGTAAAAAATTCTTGCCCTGCAATCCTGTCTTTCATAAATGTAATCCCAACCTGAACGAAGGAGAAAATATGTGTCAGCATATCGCAGAAACGGCTGTGATCGGCAGAAACACCAGTTGTGGTTTCAACTGCATCATCATGGATAACGTGCAGATCGGCGAAGACTGCCTGATCGGACATAACGTGGTCATTTATGAGGGAAGCGTTATCGGTAATGGCGTGCGTATCGACGATAACACAATCATCGGTAAAAAGCCGCTTTCTTCACCCCGCAGTATTTTTAAAGTCGATCCCAATCTGTTTCCGGCAAAAATCGGGAATTTTTGTCAAATCGGAGCGAATGCGGTAATCTATGTGCAATCGCAGATCGGTAATAACTGCCTGATCGCCGATCTGGCAACGATCCGCGAAAACGTGGTAATCGGTGATCTGAACATTATCGGGCGCAACGTGACCATCGAGAATTTTACCAGAATCGGAAATCGTTGCAAATTCGAGACAAATTCCTATATTACAGCTTATTCTGAAATCGGGGATTACTGTTTCGTAGCGCCGGCTGTGGCAACCAGCAACGATAATTACATGGCACGTGATCCCGAACGTTATAAACATTTCAAAGGCGTTACCATCAAAACGGGCGGACGTATCGGTGTGAATGCCACCATTCTGCCCGGAAAAGTTATCGGCGAAGATGCCATGATCGCCGGTGGCAGCCTGGTGAGTAAGGACGTTCCCAAAGAGGAAGTGTGGCTGGGTGCTCCGGCAAAACCGGTGCGTAAAGTACCCGAAGCACAACTTCTAAAAAATAATTTGGATAAAAAATGAAAGCAGTCGTCATAATTCCCACCTATAACGAAGCGGAAAACATCATTTCCATTATCTCGGAAGTTTTAGCTCAGAACGAACATCTGCATGTTTTAGTCGTCGATGACAATTCCCCGGACAAAACGGCGGATTTGGTCGAAGCGGAAATGCAGAAAAATTCGCGCATTCGCATCATAAAACGGGCAGGAAAAATGGGTTTGGGAACCGCTTATGTTACCGGTTTTAAATATGCCATCGAACAGAAATATGATTATATTTTCGAGATGGATGCCGATTTTTCCCACGATCCGGCGATATTGCCAGCCATGTTGGAAGCGATCGAAGATAACGATCTGGTCATCGGTTCCAGATATATCCAGGGTATAAATGTAGTCAATTGGCCGATGCATCGTCTGTTGCTCAGCTTTTTTGCCGCTCATTATGTTCAGCTTATCACGGGAATGCCGGTGAAAGACCCGACCGGCGGATTCAAATGTTTTCGGCGGGAAGTGTTGGAAAGCATCGATTTGGACAGCATTCTTTCGGATGGCTATTCTTTCCAGATCGAGATGAATTTCCGCACCTGGCTGAAGCATTTCCGCATCAAAGAAATTCCGATCATCTTTACGGATCGACGCAGCGGGCAATCTAAAATGAGCAAAAGAATCGTCAAAGAAGCCATCTGGATGGTGTGGAAACTGAAATACATGGCGATAAAAAAGCAACTTTAATGCAGAAAATTTCCCAACTAAAAATAGAGAAACTGGTCTTCAAAGGTTACGGACTGGGTTTCGATCATCACACGCCGGTTTTTGTGAGCAATACCGTTCCGGGCGATGTGGTCGAGGTGACGCTCGATTACCGGAAAGGCGATTGTCTTTTCGCATCCATTTCTGAAATCGTATCTCCTTCACCGGAAAGGATCGCTGCCGGATGTGAAGTCTTCGGTACCTGCGGCGGATGCGATTGGTTAACGCTAACTTATCAGGATCAGTTAAAATACAAGCAGATAATTACCGACGAAATCTTTCATAAAATTTCCGTGGAAAAAGTGCTTCCCATCTGCGGTTGTGCCTTTCCAGATTTTTACCGAAATAAAGGTTTTTTTCCCGTTTCGCAGCAGAATGGCATTCCGATCGTGGGCATGTATGCCAAGAAAACTCATGATGTAATTCCGCACGAACACTGCCTTCTGCATCCGGAAATGTTCGACCGGATTATCGAAGTTTTTCGCCAATATCTGATGGCTTCCCGCCTGCCGGTATATGACGAAAAGACCGGTCACGGCAACATTCGTCACCTCGGTATCCGGTATTCCGCCACCTCCGGTGAATTGCTGATCGTTTTGGTGACAAAATCCAGAAAACTGCCTTTTTCCCATCAGCTGGTTCGGGTGTTACAGGAGAATTTCCCGAACCTGACCGGAGTGGTGCAGAACATCAATCCACACAGCACGAATGTGATTCTGGGCGAAGAAGATAAGATCATTTTTGGTCGGGATCATATTTTCACCGAATTAGCCGGAAAGCGGTTCAAACTGAACTATAAATCATTTTTTCAGATTAACGAACAAACCGCCAAAAATCTGATAGAATTTATACGAACAGAAGTTTCGGGAAACATTTTGGATGCATATTGCGGAGTCGGTTCCATCGGGATTGCTTTGGCTGATCAGGCGGAAAAAGTGATCGGGATAGAAAATAATCCAGCTGCTGTGAACGATGCGATGAGGAACGCTGAAATTAATCTGCTCTCCAACTGCCATTTTATCTGCGAC
>DAISYT010000180.1:0-5169 GCA_036825175.1 Candidatus Cloacimonadota bacterium | reverse complement strand
CGGGCGCATTGTCGCCTTCGGGCGCATTGTCGCCTTCGGGCGCATTGTCGCCTTCGGGCGCATTGTCGCCTTCGGGCGCATTGTCGCCTTCCATGTTTAAATCATTGAATCCCAATATTTTATTTATGTTTTGCGATATATTACGTTTCATAAATCGCATAATTTCCGAATAATTGGCCACGGTGTTATCCGGTCGGATAATCCAATGAAAATGGTCGTAATTCAAACAAAATGCCAATAATTTGAATTTTTGTAATGTTTTGCATAAAATCATTTCCCGCATCCAAACCTCACAAAATAAAACGTTTGCAAATAACTCCGTTTTGTTATGAACCACGCATGTGATGAAATATGTATGATCACCATAAATGCGCTTCTGTGAATTCCTGTGCATTTTATATGCGACCTTGTTCAACGTCTTCGGAATCGTCATGTTCTGGCATGTTTGCTTTCCGTAAAAAAGTCATTTCATAAATCGGGAAAACATATCCAATGTTCAACACAAAATATCAAATAACCAACGAGAAATCTACTGCTGAGCGATTTAACCGATTCACAAACTCTCCCAGCTTTTCTTGTTTTCTCCTGCCGTTATCAACGAAACAGCAAGGAAAATATTCATCAAACCTGAGCTAAAATTATCCCGCCCAATTTCTTACATTTCTGTGAACAACCATTACCTGATTAAATAAAAATAAACCAATCGAAAAATGGATTTTCCATTTTCGGTGTCAAGTATAAAAATGTGAGACTTCTGGTCACGTTTCATTCTTCAAGTACACATTTTCAAAAAGTTACGTTTATGGAAATTGATAAAATTGTACAATTATTGTTTCTTTGTCCTAGCGTGGTGATATCGAGACATGAAATTCCGGGAAGAATCCTATTGGAATTCAATTTGACTAATCACACGCGTAATGCGTAGTCGTCGATAGTATCTGTATTCAAAAACTTGTCCATCGCAGGCGGACAAGTCTTCAATCTTCAATCCGCCAGAGGCGGACAAGTCTTCAATCTTCAATCCACCAGAGGCGGGCAAGTCTTCAATGATTAAAGGTAGCCCATGCTTCAGAATCCGGGGTAGAGCATGAATAAAGGCAATTGCCATGGGTATTTCCGCTTGTCTTAATTCGTTATTTTTACGGATTCCTTCTAAACAATTTGACAGTTCCATGCCTGTTTTTTTAGCTCGTGCCGAGTTAAATCGGGTAAAGGTGGTTTTATGAAGGTAAGTTTTTGGGGAACGCGCGGGTCGTTACCAAATTCCATTACTGAGAAGCAAATTAAAAAAAAGATTTTGCACGCACTCGTCAAATCTTTGGATCATCGCCTGACTGATCAAAAAAGCGTTATCGATTTCATCGACCAGGAGCTTTCTTTTGCCGAACGCTGTACCTACGGCAGCAATACTTCCTGTGTGGAAATTATCGATACCAAACTGCTGAACTCCGATCATCCCGAATTTGTGATCTGCGATGCCGGCAGCGGTTTGCGTGATTTTGGTAATAAAATCATGGCTTCGGAAATTACAGGTGCTACCTTCCACATTTTTATCTCCCATCTGCATTGGGATCACATTCAGGGTTTTCCTTTTTTTGTGCCGGCTTTTATTTCTGCCAATCATGTTCGTATTTACGGCTGCCATCCCGAGCTGGAAGAAGCTTTTATCTGTCAGCAATCACCGCGTTATTTTCCTTTGGCTCTGCGAGATATGCCGGGCGATATTTCATTTCATATTTTGCCGCAAAATGAAGAAATTGAAATTGCCGGATTCCGCATCAGGACAATCAAACAGGATCATCCCGGTACTTCCTGGGGCTATAGTTTTTCCAAGTATGGGAAGAAAATAGTCTATTCCACCGATTCCGAACACAATGAAGCTTCTGAGCAACCGGATTATCCCTTTTTGGATTTTATCAGAGATGCCGACCTGCTCATTTTCGACGCTCAATACAGTCTGCTGCAAAACCTGGATATCAAAAAAAGTTGGGGGCATTCCAGCGGTGTGATCGGAACGGAATTATCCAGCAAAGCCGGCGTGAAGAAACTCGTTCTTTTTCACAATGAACACACTTTCGAGGATGAAGTTTTGGAAAAAATGCTGTTCGATACACGTCGTTATGCCCGTCTGATCGATCCGAATACAAAGCTGCAAATCGAGCTGGCGTACGATAATCTGGAAATGGAAGTATAAAAAAAATGAAAAAAAATCTGATTTTGGTAATTTTTATTTTGCTGGCAATTACCTTGCCGGCACAAGAGAACAACGCCGTAAAATTCGAACTGCATTGGTTTCCGCAAGCTCAATTTGCCGGGTACATCATGGCTGCGGAAAAAGGCTTTTATGAAGATGCCGGTCTGAATGTTGCTCTATATTTCTCGGATGGCTCGGACAGCCCGCTGCAAAAGCTGGCAGATAGAGAAATCGATTTTTGTACGGCTTGGCTCAGCCAGACGATTGCTCTGCGTTCGGCAGGAATGAAGATCGTGAATACCTGTCAGATTCTGCAAAAATCATCGTTGCTTCTGATGGCAAAAAAAGAAAGCGGTATCACTTCCCCTCAAGATTTGAACGGGCGTCGTATCGGTTTATGGAGCGGAGATTTTTCCATTCAACCCAAAGCATTTTTCAATAAATACGACATCGAATGCCAGGAAGTGCGGCAATCCTACAACATTCACGGTTTTCTGGCGGATGCCTGGGAAGTGGCTTCTGCCATGCGTTACAACGAATATTATAAAATAATTCTTTCCGGCATCGATGAAGATGAACTGGTTACTTTTTCTTATGCCGATTACGATCTGAATTTCCCGGAAGATGGGATTTATACCTGCCAAAAAACCTGGCAACAACAGCCGGAAATTTGCGGAAAAATCTGTTCTGCCAGTTTGAAAGGTTGGGAATATGCCTTCCAAAATGAAGAGGAAGCGTTGCAGATCATCCTGAAATATTGCGATGAATACAAGATGCAAACCAATTATGCCGCCCAGAAATGGATGCTCGAAGTGATCGAAGAATCGATAAAATATCAGTGCGGTGATGACCCGGAAAGCTGGGGAAAATTGAAGATCGAAGATTACAACCGCGTTACCGGAATTCTGTTGGATCAGAAAATTATTTCTTCTGTCCCGGATTTTGCAGATTTTTATCGGGGTGAAAAATGAGAAATTCCCGCATCAAACGCCCCATCGTCGGCAAATTGCTGCTTTATATTGGAATTCCGCTCCTGATAGTCTATTCCGTTATTCTGATTTTGAATTATTTCTGGAGCAAAGACAACGCTCTGCAACAAATGAAAGATTATCTGGTGGAATTGACGGCGCATCATGCTTCCGATCTGAATGCCGATTTCGCTAAAATCGCCGAAATTCCGCAACTGCTGGCAGAATTCTATGTTTCGGTCGATCAGCCTTCCCGCCCGGAACTGGAAAAAATCCTGACGAATCTGATCGAAGTAAATTCTTATATAAGCGGTCTTACGCTGGCTTTTGAACCGTATTCTTATGAGCGAAATACCAGGTTAGTGGCTCCTTACGTTTATAAAAAGGATGGTCAGATAATCGTAAGCGATATGGCTGCGAATGGCGATTATACCTGCGCCGATTGGTATTCCATTCCCGCTTTGCTGCGTAAACCGTATTGGTCGGAACCCTACTATCAACAATCCAGCGAGCCAATTCTCATGTGTTCGTATTCCGTTCCAATTTGCCAAAACGGGAATATGATCGGAATTGCCACTGCCAATATTTCTTTGCAGGATATCAAAAGACGAATGGTCGATATCAATATCATGAACGGCTATACATTTCTCATAAGTCGTTACGGAACGTATATTTACCATCCCAATGAAAAAGATGTGATGAAGGAAACCGTTTTCAGCAAGGCGGTAAAATATAACCTGCCCGTGATGCGCGAGCTGGGACGGGATATGGTGCTGGGAAAGCGTGCTGTGAAGGCGTTTCCCGATCCCATTACCGGCTATCGCCAGATGATCGTTTATACTCCGATCCGGGCAAATGGCTGGACTTTATCGGCGGTGATGCCGGAACGTGCCATTCTGTCTACGGTTTATGCACTCATCGTTAAGCAACTCGGTTTGATGGTGGTAGGTTTGTTCGTGATCATTCTGATCATGATCTGGGCAGCTTACAGCATCACAAATCCGCTCAGAAAATTAGTGAAAATGACGGAGAAACTGGCAACCGGCGATTTGAACGTGCAGATGGAAAACATCAAAGGTCGGGATGAAATTCATGAACTGGCGATGGTTTTCAACAAAATGGTAATTGACCTGAAGCATTACATCAACGATCTGACGGCAGCCACCAAAGAAAAAGAAGCGGTGGAAAGTGAATTGCGCATCGCCCGTCATATCCAGGAATCGCTCATTCCCAGGATTTTCCCGCCATTCCCGCATCGTAAGGAATTTGCACTGTTTGCCCGTTGCATTCCTGCCAAAGAAGTTGCCGGAGATTTTTACGATTTCTTCTTTTTGGATGAAGATAATCTGGTCGTCGTGATCGCCGATGTTTCCGGAAAAGGAGTTTCTGCCTCACTTTTTATGGCGGTGACCAAAACGCTGATCAAAGCCAAATCCAACGAATTTTCCCAGCCGCATAAGATACTGGAAAATGTGAATATAGAACTTTGCCGTGATAACGATTCCGCTATGTTCGTTACCACATTCCTGGCGGTATTCAATGCGAAAACCGGCGCTTTTACTTATTGTAATGCCGGGCACAATCCGCCGTATCTGCTTCGTCCGGACGGAAAAATCTCTCAGCTGGAAAACACTGCTGGCATGGCGTTGGGTGTTTGGGAAGACTGTCAGTATTCCTGTCGGGAAATCAAACTGCAAAAGAACGAGATCATCTATCTTTATACGGATGGTGTGAACGAAGCGATGAGTGAGGAGAACGAGGAATTTTCTTATGCCAGAATGGAAGCATTCCTGTCCGAAATTCGGGAAGAAACGCCACGGCAGATTACCGAAAAATCATTACAGACTGTGAAGGAATATACCGGCGCAGCCGAGCAATCCGACGATATTACAATTTTAGTTTTGAAAAATTTACTGTAAGGGGTAAAAATGCAGAAACACAGAGAAATCCTGAAAAATGACAAAGCCGAGATCACGCGTTTAAGCGGAATTATGGAAGCTTTCTGTG
>DAISYT010000179.1:4074-5235 GCA_036825175.1 Candidatus Cloacimonadota bacterium | reverse complement strand
TTATTCGTAATTCCCTGCATGAAAAGGTGATTATGCTGCGTGAAATTCATCATCGGGTCAAAAACAATCTACAGATCATTTCCAGCATTATCAGTCTGCAAATGCGGAATGTAGCCGACGATACCCAAGCAGTAGATCTTTTAATGAATACGCAAAACAGAATTTATTCCATGTCGCTCATTCACGAAAAACTTTATATCGAAAACAATCTGGCGAATATCGACTTTGAGGATTATATTCGCGGTTTGGTCGATTATCTGATCAGCAGTTATCAGGATCAGGGACGCAGGGTATATTCCCGTATCGATGCAGCGAATATATGCTTAAATGTGACCACTGCCATTCCTTGCGGACTTCTGATCAACGAAATAATTTCCAATTCTCTGAAGCACGCTTTTCAGGATCAACAGAAGGGAGAGGTCTTTGTTTATATGCATCAGGATGAAGGCGGAACTTTGCATCTGAAAGCCGGTAATAACGGAGCCGAATTCGATTTTAAAGAAAGTAACAACGGAACTTCCATCGGCTTGAGATTGATCGAGTTATTGAGCAGACAGCTGCACGGTAAACTCGAAGTAGATTCCCATGAGGGAGTTTGTTATACATTAACATTTGAAGAAATAGGAAAAGGAGATATGGCATGAAAGTAAAAAGTGAAATCATGAACACCAAAAACATCGAACACACTCTGCGCAGAATGGCTTTGGAGATTCTGGAGCAGAATGAAGGAATGGATAACGTTTATCTCATCGGCATCCGCAGCCGTGGCGTACCGATGGCAGCCCGTTTGGCAAAATATATTTCAGAGATTGAAAAAATCGAAGTTCCGGTGGGAATCGTGGATATTTCTTTGTATCGCGACGACCTTACACTCATCGCTGAAAAACCGGTCGTGAAAGGTTCCAAGATCGATTTTGATATCAAAGATAAAAACGTTGTGCTCGTGGATGATGTTTTGTACACGGGCAGAACAGTGCGTTCCGCTATGGCTGCTCTTTTGGATATCGCTCGTCCCAAACGCATCGAATTGGCTGTTCTCATCGACCGTGGACATCATGAAATGCCGGTAAAAGCCGACTATCTGGGCAAATTCGTTCCCACTTCCAGCAACGAGATCATCAAAGTTTCTTTCTATGAAACGGATGAAGACGAGAAAGTACG
>DAISYT010000179.1:0-3974 GCA_036825175.1 Candidatus Cloacimonadota bacterium | reverse complement strand
GCAGTCGATGCCATGAATAAACGAAAACTCGTGGAACCGGAAATCGATCCGGCTGATTTGAAAGTGGAAGTGAAAGTAAATAAAAAGAAAAAGACGATTCAGGTGATCGATAAAGGCATCGGCATGACTGCTGAGGAAGTGGAAAAATACATCAATCAGATCGCCTTCAGCGGTGCCGAAGATTTCGTGGCAAAATTCAAGGACAAACAAACCACCATCATCGGTCATTTTGGTCTGGGATTTTATTCCAGTTTTATGGTCGCCAGCAAAGTAACGATCGATACACTTTCCTACAAAGCGGATTCCCAGCCGGCTTATTGGGAATGCGAAGGTGAAACTTCCTTTTCGATGGCAGAAGGAAAACGCAAAGAACCGGGAACCACGGTTACTGTTTATTTAAACAAAGATAACGAACAGTATCTGGAAGATCACAAAATCAAAGAATTGATTGAAAAATACAGCAATTTCATGCCTTTCCCGATCGAGTTCAATAAAGAAGTAATCAACCAGACAGAAGCGCTCTGGCTGCGTAAACCGAAAGATGTGACCGAAGAAGAATACAAAGAATTTTATAAAAAACTTTTTCACGATTGGGAAGACCCGCTCTTCTGGATTCACCTTAACGTCGATTTCCCGTTTAATCTGAAAGGAATTCTTTATTTTCCCAAAATCCGCACGCAGCTCGATGTGAACTCGGGTAAAGTTAAGTTGTTTTGCAACAATGTTTTCGTTGCTGACGATCTGAAAGGAATCATTCCCGAATTTCTGTTGTTATTGAAAGGTGGAATCGATATTCCCGACATTCCTTTGAACGTATCCCGTTCCTTCCTGCAGCAGGATCAGCAGGTAAGTAAAATTTCCCAATTCATCATCAAAAAAGTGGCAGACAGCCTGACCGATATTTTTAAAGAAGACAGAAAAAAATACGAAGGATTCTGGGAAGACATCAATCAATTCATCAAATACGGCATTCTCACCGACGAAAAATTCAGCGATGCCATGCAGGATAAACTGATTTTCAAGACCACTCAGGACGATTATGTAACGATCCGGGAGTATCGCGACAGAAATAAGAGCGACGAGAAACCGCAGAAAATCTATTATGCACCGGGAGAAGACACCCAGGTTTCTTACCTGAAAATGATGAAAGAACAGGGAATCGAAGCGATTTTCTCCTCTTCCATTTTAGATAATCATATTTTCCAGCATCTGGAAATGAAAAACAATGATATGACCTTCGTCCGCATAGATTCCGAGATCAACGATCTTCTGGTGGATAAGGACAAAAAGGAAGTGGCTGATGCCAATAATCGCACTATTTCCGATAAAATCATCGAGATTTTCAATAAAATCCTCAACGAAAAAATCGAAGCCAGTTTCCACAAAGATGATTATGCAAAATTCATCAAAAAATTCCCGGATGCCATCAGCACTCTCAGTCCTTATCTCCGCACCGAAGAAGATTATACATACATCAAACCGTATGATATTCCTATGCCGATCAGGACAAAACTAGGCGAGGAAGCGTACAAAGAAATCCTGGATAAAACCTACATGGATGTGAAAACAGAGGTGAAATATCTGAAGGCGAAAGAGATTCCGGCTATGATCGTTTTCAACGAATTTATGCGCCGTTTCCAGGAAATGAATTATCTGGAAAGCCGCAACGACAGCGACATGCTGAAGAATCATACTTTAACGATTAATCCCGATAATGAAACGATCCGGAAGATCGTGGAATTTTACGATAAAGGCGATATGGAAAAGGTGAATGTACTCGTGAATTATATTCACGAATTGGCATTATTGGAACAGAAACGCTTCAGCGGTAAGGAATTAAGCTCGTTTATCACCAAAGCCAACCAGGTTTTGGGGATGATAAAATAGGATAGAGTGATTTGAATGAAAAGCCTTCCGAGTTGAACGGAAGGCTTTTCTGTTGTATCTTCGGAAAGTGTCGCACCGACGGTACTGGATTTTGTTTATTTGTTTCCCCGGCGCTAACGCACCGGGCTACTTCATAGCGCCACGCTGTGGCTAAACCACCAAACCTTGAAAAGGCTTATGAGGCTGTATCTTGCTTGTAAGTGTTTTCAAGGATCAATCGTTCAATTTTCATCATAAATCGTAAATCAGTTTTTTCTTCCTTATCAAACCTTGAAAAGGTCGGGTGAATGAAAGCCTCTGACAGAAACCTTTTCAAGGTTTACTTCCGTGCTGTTCTATGGAATATTCGGAAAGTGTCGCTCCGGGCTAATTTATTTTTTCCCTTATCATTTCCGCTTGCTGCGGATTTTCCAAATCGAAGCTGATCAAACCGATATCGTTGCGTTCCAATGCTGCCTGAAAGCAGAAAGTATTACCGATTATTTCTTTCCATTCACCGGTTAGGCGCGTGGATTCATGCACATGACCATGCAAAGTAATATATGGCGATTTTTGCAGGATAAACTCTTTGATGGCAATGCTGCCGATGTGTACATCCAGCGGTGCATAATCCACATATTTTCCATCCAAAGCCGCCCGATCCAGTTTGGTTTGATACGGCGGAGCATGAAAAAGACAGATTGTTTTGGACAGAACGTCTTGGCTAAAAAGCTGCTGGAGATCACATTTTATCGTGTCGTATTTAATCTTGTCCGGCAAGGTCGGAACACTGCGAAAACCTGCTTCGGGTAAAACGCAACCTACATCCACAAAACGGGAAACATCATATTTTTCCCAATCTTTATTCATAAACGGTGTGGGCGGAACGTAGGAATAGCCTGCAACCAGATAATTTTGGAACGGAACGATCCTTTCATTTACATAAATTATCAAGCCGCATTTATCCATTTTCCACAGTTCTGCTTCCTGCAATTTGTAGTCATCATTTCCCATAATTACAAAGATTTTTGGATACTGTTCGTGCAGATTATCTCTGATTTCCTGCAAATTGGCAGACAGGTAACCGGACAAAAAATTTTCCGTAGAAACAGCCGACTCTTGATTAGTAAATGTGGCAAGACCGGTCAGATCACCACCAATAAAAACGGCTTCCGGTTGATATCTCAGAATGCTTTCAAACAGAAATTCATATTTGGCTACTGAACCGTGCAAGTCGCTTATAAAAAAAGCTCTCGTCACTTTTTGATTTCCAGTTTTCTGGCAGCATCGGTCACCGCGCCGATTTTAGCGGCGAAGCTCGTTTTCTGTTTTATATCTTCGTCGGTAACGAGGTGCACGTCCAAAAGCCCGCCGGTTTTATAACCGGTTTTCAAATAATTAAAATAATCCAGGCAAATACTCCAGCCATCAAACCAATTAAGAAGTTTTTCCTTCTGGCTTTCCGAGCCGCGGAAATGCACCAGCAGATCGATGTCGCTGGCAGGACCGGCATTGGCATTTTTTACACTGCCAAACACGTAAAGTGCTTCCACGCCCATTTGTTCCGCATCGATATTCTGCGCCAGAAATTCACAAATCTGCATACGCCAATACCAATAATTATCGGAATGAATTTCGAAATATTCGGCAGGATTTGTCAGCTTGCCGCCACCTTTTCCCGGATTCCCCACATAACCGATCGCTTCGTCGAGATCGGCATTCATAAAGATTTTCATGATTTTCCCTTCGGTTTGGGAAGGCACATCGATCACTTTTATACACTGCTTCAGGTCGGAAAATTCCGGTGCAATCTCCGGCAGAATATTTCTGGAATATTTTAAAAAAATCGCATTGAACAAATTCTTACTTTCATCCGGATAAAGCGGAATATATCGAATTTGAGCTTCCACTAAATCCTGGAAAAAGTGCGTTCCAAAAGACAGGTCGGGAACGTAATTGCCTTTTTCACGAGCAATTTCGATCAGAACGGCAGTGTTGTTTATGTCGGAATAACTCACGCTCACGCCCAATTTTATATCGCCTTTACTGCCCCAGCGTCCTGGACCCATAAGAATGAATTTGCGTTTGGGGAGCAGAGAATTCAATTT
>DAISYT010000178.1:0-5244 GCA_036825175.1 Candidatus Cloacimonadota bacterium | reverse complement strand
ATCGTGCAGAATTTGGATGAGCAGAAGCTAAAAGAGATTCTGGGATAAATGCTGAATTAGTTTTTGGGCTGCTCAAAAGGGCAGCCCAATTGTTTTTTAGAAGCCTGTAATTTGGTTTTGTGCTTGACGATAAATAAGTTTTTCTAATTTTCAAAGTGTAGTAAAAAATGTTACAGAACAGGTTAAATGAGTTAGTGATATTACAGAATTAAGGCTGGGAGAAAAGATATGAACGAGAACCTAACTAATTCACAAATAGAGAGACAAAATATTATAAATAATGATCTTGCATTACATGAAATTGAAAAAGCCGTAGGAATCAAAGGAATACTTTTTGAAGGTGTTTACCGTTTTACTAAGAAACAAATAGCTGATTTCTATCATGTCGATGCCAGGACGATTGAACGATATTTGAGTCTGTATTTAAAAGAAATTACAGATAATGGATATGAAGTCTTACGGGCAAATAGATTGCAGCGATTCAAATTAGCTATAAAACAATCTGATCTTAGCGACATTAATGTCGGAGTCAAATCAAGAATGTTTGGCATTTTCGATTTTCGTTCTTTTCTAAATATTGGTATGTTGCTCACAGAAAGCGAAATAGCTCGTGAATTAAGAAGTACAATTCTCGATATTGTTATTGATACTATTAACAGAAAAACCGGTGGAGGAACCAAATACATTAATCAGCGAGACAGCGATTTTGTTTTAAGTTATTTTAAAAATGAGAATTATCGAAAGGACTTTACCAGTGCTCTTTCTAATTATGTCGATATGGGTAATTTTAAGTACCCGCTTTATACAGATAGAATCTATAAAGCTATTTTCAAAGAAAAAGCAGATGAATACAGAAAAATTCTAAGATTGAAACCTTCAGAAAATGTTCGCAAATCTTTATATTCTGAGGTATTGATTCTGATTTCATCCTTCGAGTTCGGTTTTTCCAAATTACTACAAAAAGAAAGTACAAAATTGAGGAGAAAATTGAATACATGGGAAACAGATGAACTATTTTCAAAATTTGCTAATCAACCACATTGGCATCCGCTGATCGAAAATGTGAGAGTTAAAATGGCAAGTCGTGATTTGGGTTTTCGGGATGCATTGCATTTACAATTGGAAGAATATCTTGCACCAATCCCTAAAGAAGATTTTGAAAAATTTCTGGGAAGCAGTAGTAAAAATGTGGAAGAACAATTGGAACAATTTCAGGAAGTTTTTAAAAGATTGAAAGAAAGAGAATAATGGCGATCATTTATTTTGATTTTGAAATGCTGTTTAATACATACCAAAAAACCATCGAAATTTCCGGTGGAGGAAGTTCGGGAATTCGAGATCAGGGACAAATAGAAAGTATTTTAGAACATATAAAAAATGATCTTTATTATCCAACTTTTGAGGATAAACTAACGCATTTGTTTTTTGCATTAAATAAGTTTCATTGTTTTGTGGATGGAAATAAACGTATCGCAATTTCGGCGGGAGCTTTATTTTTAAATTTGAATGGATACGTCTTTCGTGTGGTTGATTTCATTACGGAAATGGAAAATATTTGTTATCATGTTGCTGCTGGAAAGATTGGTAAAGAACTGCTCAAAGAAATTATAAAAGCAATCATTTTTGATGAAACTAATAACGAAGAATTAAAACTGAGAGTTCTTAAATCTATAAGGGATTAATCGATTTTAAACAGAATTTCTCAAATTAACATCCAATCATAAATTTACCACAACACAACTAGCGGATTAGAAAACATATCGGAGCGATCCACAAATCTTTCCCAATCCAAAGAATCTGCTTGCAACTTTGCTGCCTGCCCAAATATTTTGAGCTGCATGAAGAAATGGAAGAAAAAGGAAATCATTTTAGGGCTGGTGGTGTTCACCTTCCGGCTGGGATTGCTTTTTTCTTATAATTTCTTTTCGCCGCTGTTTCAGCAGGAACACCTCAATGTGTCGGAACCGAGGCAGGAGTTTCAGTTGCTCGCCTTTCCCATCATTATCGGCTCGGAAGTTGTCGCTCAGGATTCTCTTACTTATACCAAAGATCGTGATTATACCATCGATTATCAAACGGGTAAATTTGTTTTTTTTCAGCCGGTCGGCAGCGTTCAAATCGAATACAAAAAATACCCGGAAGGCGTTCAGGAACGCTTTTTCCTGTATGAAGAGCAGGAATATTCTCCCGATAAAAAAGTAAAAATGCCAGCTAAAACCAATTCCTTCTTTTCCAGTACGGCTAAGTTGCAAATCTCCGGCAGTAAAACCATTTCGGTCTCCGTTGCCAACAACGAGGATTTCAGTCTGGATCAGTCGTTGTTCCTCAAGATTGATGGCGAATTGAGCGATAACCTGAACATCGAAGCGCAACTTTCGGACAGTCAGTCTCCCATCACCCCGGAAGGCGACAGCCGCGAGATCAGCAGCCTGGATAAGGTTTTCATGCGGTTGTACAGCCGTCGCTACGAACTGGCTTTCGGCGATCTGGAAGTGGATTACCACGATACGGAATTTATGAATTACGCTCCCAAATTCGAGGGATTGAAAGCCACCTGGCAAGGTCGGAATCAATATCAGGCGGCGCTGGCAATTTCCAAAGGAAAAACTACTACCACGCAATTTTACGGCGTGGAAGCCAAACAAGGACCGTATTATCTTACGGTGGAATCCGGTGAAGTGATCCGGGTGGTGGCGGGAACGGAAAAAGTATTTTTGAACGGTTCTGCTCTGAGCCGCGGCGACGATTATACCATCGATTATTCGGAAGGCAGCATCACATTTTCCGGTCAGCACTTCCTCTCTGCCAGTTCGCTCATCCAGGTAACTTTTCAATATTCGGACGAAGAATACCGGCAGAACATGTATTTGGCATCCGGCGAGATAAATGTTACGGATCGGTTTGCTGTGCGGAATTATCTCATCATGCAGAGCGACGATAAAGATAATCCGTTGCAGGAAGAATTTACAGCCGACGATCTGCAAAAGCTCAAAGCAGCCGGCGATAACACGGTGTGGGGAAGTGGCGTTAGTGAGTCGGAAGACGGTGATTACATTTTAACGGAAGAAGGTTATTATCAGTACGTCGGCAATGATTCCACCGTCGTCGGTGCATACGATATTCATTTTGAATATATCGGAACGAACGAAGGCGATTACGATTACGAGGATGACGACGATTATTACGTTTATGTGGGAGAAGATCAGGGAGAATATCTGCCGATCCGGCAGTTGATTCCGGCGCAGCAAAAAGAAAATTACGACCTGATCGCCGAATATAAAACCTCAACTTTACAGGCTCAGGCGGAAGCTATCTACACCAATTTCGATCAGAATACTTTCAGTTCGTCAGACGACGACGATAACGAAGGTGTCGCTGCCAATTTTGCCCTTAACTACCAGCCCGATCTCGATTTGCTGAATCCTGAACTGAGCACGAATTACCGGCTGGTGGGAGAGCATTTGCATACATTTGCCGAGTTATCCGATCCGCTGGCAAATTACGAATCCGTGCAAATCCCGGATTCATTGGAAAATCAAACCTGGAATGCTAAACTCTCTTTCAACATAAAAAATTTTTGGCAGCCGTCATTCAAATTTGCCACCACCCGCGCTCCCGATTATGCCAGCCAGAACTATTTTGCCGCCACTTCCGGCAACCAGCAAAGCGGATTTTTCCCAGCCCTCAAATACCAGTTTGCCAGATTGGACAGAGATTACGAATCGACTCAAACTTACGACTTCGATCAGCACGATCTGAATGGCAGCTACCAGTGGAAAAAACTGCAATTCGAAGCTTTGTATCATCACAAAAAATCGCAGCAAAAATGGGAAGCTTACCGCCTTTCCAACCTGAATGAGAACTGGAAAGTTACGGTGAAAACCCGTAATATTTCTCAACTTTCTTCCGAAATTTATCTCAAAGAAGAATATCAGAAAACGAAGATCGATACGGCTGCCGCGGCTACCACCGATGAAACTTCTTACACTGCCGGTGTGACTTCCGGCATCACTTTGGGCATGCAATCTGTGAAAATCAAGTATTCGCATCGCGAAATTTTCGATCATCTCGCCGACGATCAAACCACTTACGACATGGCAGAAATTTCTACCCGCAACTCCGTTCTGAAAAATGCGGTAGCGCTTTCTTCCGGTTATGCTTTTCAAAACGTGGAATTCTATCCCAAAATCAAGGAACTGGAGTACGTGGGCGAGGGCATGGGTTCTTATGATGAAGACTCGCTTTACGTCGGTTTGGGCGAGGGCGATTACGATTGGGAAATCGTCGAGATCGATTATGATCATCCCGAAATGTCCGTGGAAGTGAATGCCAATCTGAACCTGAGTTTGATGCCAAGTGCACTGACGAATTCCTTCCTGAAAAAACTGAAAACGGAAACCAACCTGCAAATTACGGAGAACTCGAAGGCTGCGAATAAAACGAAAATTTATCTGCTCGATCCCGATATTTTGATGAACGACGAGACGACGCTTTACGGGAATAAACTGATGCAGCATACACTTTGGTGCGATCTGATGACCAACAAACTGAATGCGAAATTGCGCTACAAACTGGAAAATACACTCGATAGCCGCTACAACGACGAATCGGAAACAACGGATGAGACGGAATGGGAAGCGGCTATGCGCTGGAATACTGGCAGTAAAACGTCGTTTGAATACACCTTTGAAAGCAGCGTGGTCGAGGAATCGCAATACGAATCTTATTCCGAAACGGTTTCGCACGAATTGGAAATGCGCAATCAGGTGAACGACGATGTCAATCTGGTTTCGGCTCTTACTTACGGTGACGAGAACGGGCACAAAAGCGACGAAACCAATAATTATACCATTTATTCGTATCAGGTTACGGAAACGGTTACCTGCTTTTTGCAGCGCAAATACCGTCTTTACGGGAAAATCAATATGCGGCGTAATAATCGCCGTGGCTCGGAATTTCTTAGTTTTTTTGATGACAAAAAAGATGGAACCATATTTAAGTGGAACCTGAATTTGGATTATAAGATGAGTTCGATCACTTCTGCCCGGCTGGAATACACGGGTAAAAGAGTTCCTGACGAAAAAACGGAACATGAGATCAGGCTGGAGATAAAAGCAGAATTTTAGGGGAAGATATGGAGAATGTAAGAAAATCGTTGCAGGAAGCGGCTGCCTGTTTTACCGGCTTTTTGCAGGAAGAAGGAAATATCAGGCGGATCGGAACTGCCTCAAGTATGATTGCCGC
>DAISYT010000177.1:0-5255 GCA_036825175.1 Candidatus Cloacimonadota bacterium | reverse complement strand
CTCACCTCTCACCTCTCACTTCTCTCCTCTCACCTCTCACCTCTCACTTCTCTCCTCTCACCTCTCACCTCTCACCTCTCACTTCTCACTTCTCACTTCTCACCTCTCACTTCTCTCCCCATTTCTCCCGGAGGATGATTTTATCCATCTCGACCCGATTTCTGCTGCCGGCAAACGCTTTCACCGCTTTTTCGTAAAGAGAGTTTTTCTCTTTTGGATAGCCGAACGGGCTCATCGCCACCACGCGGATTTTGGGCGGAATATCCAGAATTTCTTTCACTTTATCTTCATTAAATGCTGCCAGCCAGCAGCTGCCCACGCCTCTGTTCCAGGCAGACAGCATCATTTGCTGAAAAGCGATGGCAACGTCCACCAGATAATAATTTTGCTTGTTCATAGTGCCGCTGTGAGCCGGATCGGCACAAGCAACGATGATCAGCGGAGCAGCTTTGATGAAGAAATTTACTTTTCCCACCAGACCGCTTTTCAGTGCCAGTTCTTTTCTGGTTTCTGCATTTTTCACAAGGACGAAACGCCAGCATTGTCTATTCTGAAAAGATGGTGACCTTTGGGCAGCAAAGAACATTTCCTGCAAAATTTCTTCGGAAATTTCTTCGCTGGAAAAACTGCGTACGCTGTGGCGTGATGCGATCACATCCGTTAATTCCATTTTTACGCTCCGAATAATTAAAACAGCCCAAACCGATTAAAACTGTTTGGGCTGCCTGAATAAAATTAAGAGATTAAATTCCTAAAGCAAACCCGGCAGTGAAAGAATTGTATTTTCCGATATTGTAATCGGCATTGAAATTGAACACACCCAGTCTGAATGTTGTACCCAGAGTAAGACGATTAGTGTTTTTACCGTCGATATCAAATTTTACTTTAACGGGATCGAGAGCAACACCATTTACTTCTCCAACTTCGTAACTATATTTGAATTCCATGTTGGAACTTTCCAACATATACCCGGCATAAGGTGTGATGCTGAGGAATTTCATCCCGAAAGTCTTGCTTACATTTAAGCCGAAAGTACTGGCATTAGCAGTAATATAATCGCCTAAATTCATGGTTTGCATAAAATACGAAAAACAGAAATCCACCGGCAGAGGTATCATGAGCCAGGCTTTGGGATTGTGTTGGATTCCGAAACCGAAATAATCCAAATTACCCAAATCCTTGGTGAGTTTCATAGTTGGAACGTATCTGAAAGCAGCTTTTGTTCCGTAAAACGTACCAATGCTAAGTTGAGGAGCAGCCATTGGCAGCATCGTCAATCCGTCCAGCAGACCACCGATACCGGAATCCAGACTATAGGGAGAAATGGGGAAGGTCATATTTGTGCCATTCACATCCACGATCAGGTCCTGTTGAGGATATTCGATCATCACGTGATCATCGCTATCTCCTATAATCGTCGCGCCGTGAATGTTTATTTCCATTTCCTGTGAGATGATTGCTTCCACCAGTTCATCATAACCGGGATCACCGGACTGAATGTCGGAATTGGCTAAAATTTGATCGGCTTGTTCGGTGGTGAATTGGAAAGTCCCGGTAGCATTGAAATCTTTATCATCATCCGGGAAAACCGTTCCCATGGCGACTAAACCGAATTCCACATCTAAACCCAGAAATTTTTTGGCAGGAGACCAATGGAACCAACCACCATTCAGATTTGTGCCAAAAGCAGAAACTATCGGTTTAACGTAACTTTTGGCTGCATCGCCGGAAAGAGATTCCAACGTATCATCCAGGTCTTTGGCTACAAGAGCACTCATTACGAACAACACTAATAAACTTAAAATATAAAACTTTTTCATTTCCACCTCCTAAGCGAAATTCATTAAGTGGTTTCCTTCTTGTCAATATGAAAAAGTATGCACTCGGAAATCGGCAACAAAAGTCTTTACAAAAAAAGTTGTCGCAAACGTTTTGAAAATTCAGTAATTAGGAGTGTAATATGTTGAAAAATAAAAAAATATTACTGGGAGTGACAGGCGGGATCGCAGCTTACAAAGCGGTGGAACTTGCCAGCCAACTTACTCAAAAAGAGGCGATCGTCAAAACCGTGATGACAGCTCACGCAGTCGAATTGGTCAGTCCTCTCACCTTCAAATCGATCACTCATCAGAAAGTTGCCACGGAACTTTTCGCTCCCGAAGCGGATATTGAGCATATTTCGCTGGCTGACTGGGCAGACCTCGTTTTGATCGCTCCGGCTACCGCCAACCTCATCGGCAAAGTTGCCGGCGGTATTGCCGACGATCTGCTTTCCACCACGATCATGGCGACGACGGCACCCGTTTGTTTCGTGCCGGCGATGAACGTTCACATGTACGCCAATCCTCTATTGCAGGAAAATATAAATAAACTGAAGAAATACGGTTATTTCTTTATGGAACCGGAATGCGGCAAGCTGGCTTGCGGCTACGAAGGAAAAGGACGTTTTCCCCGCGTGGAAGAGATAATTTATTTTGCCCAAACGCATTTGAATTATAAGAACGATCTGGCAGGAAAAACCATACTTATCACTGCCGGAGCGAATAGGGAAGACATCGATCCGATGCGCTTTATCACCAATCATTCTTCCGGGAAAATGGGCTTGGCTCTCGCCAGAGCGGCTTATTTTCGGGGAGCAGAAGTCACTCTCATTTCCGCAGCGATGACGGAAGCAATTCCGCCTTATTTGAAAAATATCCGGGCAGTTTCTGCCGCAGAAATGTATGAAGCTGTAATGCAGGAATTTCCTAAAAATGAAATAATATTCAAGACGGCTGCCGTTGCCGATTTCACTCCGGTCTCTCCGCAAACGGAGAAAATCAAAAAGAAGGAAGGTTTGCAACTGGCATTGAAGCGGACAAAGGATATTCTGGCAGAATTGGGAGAGCAGAAAAAAGCATCTCAAATTTTGGTCGGATTTGCTGCCGAGTCGGAGCAAATTGCCGAAAATGCCCGTAAAAAACTGATAGCCAAAAAACTTGATTTTATCGCTGCCAACGATCTGAAAACGGCGGGAGAAGATACAACTTCGCTTTTGGTGATCAGCTCGGAAAATGAAATAAAACTGGAAGGCAGCAAGTTCGAGGTGGCACATCGTTTGCTCGATCTGGTGCAGGAGAAAATCCGATGACGAAAGCGCTCATCATCACAGGAGCAAACGGCAATGTCGGTTCATATCTGGCGCATAAATTTTCTGTAGCCGGCAATAATCTGATTTTGTTCGTTCATCAAAATACTCACAGAATCGCCGATCTGGCAGAGTTGGATACAGTTCGCATCATTCAGAAAGAAATCACCGATCGCGAAGGTATGATAACAGAATTTGATCGGGTGATCAACGAAACAGGATGGATTCCGGAAAAGCTGATCCACACTGCCACCGAACGCAGTCACGACATCAAATCGCTTCTGGATAGCGATCCCGATTTGTGGACTTCCATCATTCATATAAACATTTTAGGAACTTACAATATTTTGAAATGTGTGCTGCCGTATTTTCGGCAGAATCAGCGGGGAAAAATCGTGCTTTTTGGCTCGAATGTAACTCGCATCGGTCTGCCCAAAGGTTCGGCTTATGCTGCTTCCAAAGCGGCGATTGCCAATCTCGGCAGGACTCTGGCAGTGGAAGAAGCGCCGCATAATATCATCATAAACACCGTTTCGCCCGGTCCCATCAAAATCGATGACAGCCAGTTTTCGGAAAGTTATCGCAAATTTCGCGAAGAATATTACAGCGAAAAATTGCGTGAAATTCCACTCAAACGCTGCGCCTCTTTTCAGGATATTTTCGGGGTTTGCCGCTTTCTGCTTTCCGATGAAAATTCTTATATAACAGGTGAAGAATTCTTCATCACCGGCGGCAAAATTTGAAACGTATTCTCAGCACAATTGCCCTGCTGTTGGCGATTATTTCTTTGCCGGCAAAGACAGAAATCGCAGCGTATCCAGCCGGAGGTTATGGCAATGAGACCGGTTTCTATGGCGGAGCGCTGGGTTATGTGCGCTATCAAAATCCTGCACTTCCTGATTCACTAACCCAAGATGTTTATTACGTTTCCACCACGTACAGCCAGAAAAAACAGTTTTCCATTCAGTTCGAGCCGACTTTGTATTTTGGGAACGGAAAATCGAGATTGCACGGCGAATTGATGTTTAAAAAGTGGCCCTCCGTTTTTTACGGCATCGGCATGAACGCCAAACGTAAAGATGAAGAAAAATACACACCCAGAACAGAAAAACTGCTTTTGGATTTTCGTTATAAATTCTATGAAAATAAGAGTTTGGAATTACATTCGCATCTGATGAATTATGAAATTACCAAAACCGAAAGCGATGGAATTTTACGTTCCAAAACCATTCCCGGTTCGGCAGATAATTTCCTTTTCGGCTTGGGTTTATCGTTTTGTTTCGATGATCGCAACAGCGAAACGTATCCCACCCGTGGAGAGTTTCTGCGGATAAAATTCATGCATTACGATCGGTTTTGGGGCAGTGATTACAATTTTTCGGTTTTACAACTCGATCTGCGCAAATATTTCAGGATCAATGCCTGGAACACGCTGGCAATGCAGAGTTTCCTCGCTTCTTCCTTCGATCAGGTTCCCTTTTACCAACTGAATTTTCTGGATGAATATCTGCGCGCCATCACGAACAATCTTTATAACGACAAGCATCTTTGTGCTTTCCGCATCGAGGACAGAATTTTTCCCTGGCGTTGGGGATTGGGTGAACGTCTGGGCTTCGTAGTTTTTGCCGAAACCGGCGAAGTTGCCGATCGATTCGATCATTTCAATTCTACCGATTTGCAGATAAATTACGGTTTGGGATTGCGGTATTCGCTTTTTTTGCAGGATCGGTTAAATGTAAGAATTGATGTGGGTTACGGTGAAGTGAAAGCCAATCTTTCCATCGCTTCGGGAGAGGTTTTCTAAAAGAATGAAAGAATTTCTGATATTCGTATTTCTGTTTATGAGCCTGGCGCTCTGTGCCTTCCAAAATGGCGAAAAACTTACTTTTGAAATCAAATACGGCGTGATCAGCGCTGGAGAAGCTACACTCAGTATTCAGGAAAGTACTTATCAGGACAGCGTTCCCGCGTACAGAATCTTATCGAAAGCCAGCACGAATTCCTTTTTCGACAACATCTATAAAGTGCGTGATACCATGGAATCGATCTGGCGAAAACGCGATTTGGTCACGTTGCGTTTTTCCAAGAAACTGCGGGAAGGATCGTATCGTCAGCATAGAATCCATTT
>DAISYT010000176.1:0-5265 GCA_036825175.1 Candidatus Cloacimonadota bacterium | reverse complement strand
TAAAGTAATCGAAGCCGAGATCGTGGAAGACAGCGAACATATCAGCAAAAAAAGATTACAATTTTATGAAAAACTAAGAGAGACCATTACCGGATTTGCTCAGAAAAAAGTTGGTGTCAAAGCTGAAAAATATACCGAATATGTTTTGGCTATACCTGACTTTTTCATTTTATTGTGCCGGTTGTTCGTAGATAAGCGAGTGAAAGCTTCTCAGAAATTGTTAGTTGGTGGTATCATCGCTTATGTAATGTCGCCCATCGATATCATTCCGGATTTCATTCCGGTGATCGGTTATGTGGACGATCTCGTTTTGATCGTGTTTGGCTTGAATCTGGTATTAAACGAACTCGATAGACAAGTCGTGCTCGATAACTGGAGCGGGGAACAGGATGTACTCGGATTGATGCAGAAGATCAGTGCTGCTGCGGAAGAATTTCTGAATAAAAACATTCTTAGAAAAATCAAAAGAGCTTTGGATAAATTGGATAAAAAATAGATGAGATTACTTATTGCAACTCGAAATAAAGATAAAATTGCCGAGATTCGGGAAATCCTGAAAGATTTGAAATTGGAGATTGTTTCCGCTTATGATATTCCCGGTATGCCGGATGTAGTGGAAGATCAGGATACGATAGAAGGAAACGCCATCAAAAAAGCAGTGGAGTGTGCAGCCTATTCCGGTTTGTATGCATTGGCGGACGATACCGGACTTTTTGTGGATGCTCTGAATGGTGAACCCGGTGTATATTCTGCCAGATTTGCCGGAGAGGAATGTTCTTATAAAAATAATCGTGATAAAATGCTGCAGGAAATGCAAGGTCGTAAAAATCGCCATGCCCAATTCCGTACGGTTGTAGCTTTTGCTTCTCCCGCCGGTTTGATTGCAACTGCGGAAGGAAAAGTTGACGGAGAAATTACGGAAAAAGAATTTGGAACAGGTGGCTTCGGCTACGATGTGATCTTTAGAGCAACAGAAACGGGAATGACTTTTGGCGAAATGAGCACAAAAGAAAAGGAGAAGATCAGTCACCGTGGCAGAGCGTTTAGGAATATCCTGCCAATCGTAACGCAAACATCCTGTTTGCGCACAATCTCAAAGACGGAGCTTTGAGTTACAAATCGTAACGCAAACATCCTGTTTGCGAGAAAACAAAATAGGAGTTGTGACATGCTAAAAAGTAAGCTTGATTACCGTTATTTTTATCGACGTAATCTTCCACATATACAGCCTGTTGGAGCTATCTTTTTTGTAACATATAGATTAGCGTTTGATCTTCCCGATGAAATTATAGATAATTTAAGAGAATTACGTAAATTTTACGATTCTAAAATGATAGATGTGGATGAACTAGAGAAAAGAAAACTGGAACAAACCTGTAATAAATACATCTTTGAAGCTGAGGATGATTATTTTAATGTAACTAAAACATCACCCTGTTGGTTACAAAGAAAAGATATCGCAGATATAGTACTTAATTCCTTGATTTATAACCATAAAAGACAATATGATTTACGAGTTGCAGTCATTATGCCTAATCATGTTCACATAATATTCCAACCTTTATCAAACTCAAGTACACAGATATCATTGGCAAAAATCATGAAGGACCATAAAAGCTATACCGCTAATGAATGTAACAAAATACTACATAGAAATGGGCAATTCTGGCATCATGAAAATTATGATCATTATATAAGAGATGGAAAAGAGTACGAACAAAACAGGAATTATATTTTGAATAATCCGGTTAAGGCACAATTAACAGATCATTATAAGAATTGGGAATATATAATAGACTATGACTCAGAGACCGATATTTGAGGGTGTATCGTAACGCCAACATCCTGTTTGCGGATAATCTCAAAGGCGGAGCTTTGAGTTACAAAGCGTAGCGCAAACATCCTGTTTGCGTAGAATCTCAAAGACGGAGCTTTGAGTTACAAATCGTAACGCCAACATCCTGTTTGCGAGATCATTAAAAAAAATGAAAAATATAAAATATACTCAAAGACAAAGCTTTGAGTTATAAGGAGATACACAATGATTAATCCAACAATTTTCAGACAATATGACATTCGTGGCGTCGTCGATCAAGACCTTACCAATGAAACGCTTTTTCTCATCGGTAAAGGTTATGGTACCTATTTGCGCCGTATCGGTGGAAAAACTGCTGCCATCGGTGGAGATGCTCGTCTTAGTACGCCTGTTTTCAAAGAACATTTCATCAAAGGTCTTTTGGAAGTCGGCGTCGATGTAACAGACGTGGGAATCTGCGCCAGACCGGTTTTGTATTATTCCATTTGGAAATTGCAAACCGATGGCGGTGTGATGATTACAGCCAGCCATAATCCGCCGGAATATAACGGAATCAAGATGAATCACGGCTTGCAAAGTGTTTATGGCGAGCAGATTCAGGAAATTCTTAAACTCATTCAGAACGAAGATTTTGAAACAGGGAAGGGTAACTTGATTCAGAATAACGAAATGGGCGATTCTTACATGGATTACGTGGCGAGCGGCATCAAGTTGCAACGTCCGGTAAAAGTGATCGTGGATGCCGGTAACGGCATGGGCGGTCCGTATCTTCCCCAGATTTTGCGTCGTTTGGGTTGTGAAGTGAAAGAAATGTTCTGCGAACCGGATGGCACTTTCCCGAATCATCATCCCGATCCAACGATCGAAAAATACATGACCAAACTGATCGAAGCCGTGAAAACCAGCGATGCCGAAGTCGGTCTGGGTTTGGATGGCGATGCCGATCGCATCGGTGTGATCGATGAAAATGGCAAAATGCTTTTAGGCGATCAAATCCTGAACATTATTGCTCGTGATTTTTTACAAGATCATCCCGGCGAAAAAATCATCGGCGATGTGAAATGTTCCAAAAACTTCTTTGACGACATCAGAAAACATGGCGGCATTCCCATTATGTATAAAACCGGTCATGCCAATATCAAAAGCAAAATGCACGAAGAAGGACTTAAAGTAAGTGGTGAGATGAGTGGTCATATTTTCTTGAAAGACAGATATTTAGGGTATGACGATGCTATTTACGTCTGCTGTCGTTTTGTGGAAATAATCAGTAAGGCAAATATACCGGTTAGTCAATTCCTGGCAGATGAGCCCAAAATGTATAATACTCCGGAAATTCATTTTCCCAGTACGGACGAAGCAAAATTTGCTCTCGTTGCCAGGGTGCGTGATTCCTTTATTCAAGAAGGTTATGACGTGAACGACATCGACGGCATGAGAATTACTTTTAAAGATGGTTGGGGATTATGCCGCGCTTCCAATACCACTCCGGTTTTGGTGCTGCGTTACGAAGCTGAAACCGAAGAACGTCTCCTGGAAATTCAAAAGCTGATCGAGGATCGCATTCAAAAGTTGAAGTAAATCTAATTTATAAAGCCTGTCATCCTGCCATGATATCGGGATGACAGGATGGTAATCCATTTGAAAATGAATATTTACGCTTTTTATTATGATTGGGAATTCGAGCTGATTTGTACGCGGCAAAAACATGATGTGGAGTTGTGGAAAAGATTAGCAATCCAATACGGCGACCCCATCCTGGAAATATGCTGCGGCAGCGGCAGGATCACCAAAGAATTATCGGCTCTGGGATTGTCCGTTACTGCTCTGGATAATTCGCCGGAAATGCTGCAATTACTCGAAAATAAACATCTTCCTAACGTTCGAACCATTTTGGCTGACATGACAACTTTCGATTTACAGGAGAGATTTCAGTTCATTTTTATCAGCTATTCTTCTTTTCAGCAATTGCTTACTCTGGAAGAGCAACTACATTGTTTGCAGACAATTAGAAAACATTTGGCAAAAGATGGAGTGTTGGCTTTGGATCTCAATCCCGGCGTTTGCGAAGGCACAGATTTCCAGGACAAAGAAATCGTTTATATTGCCGATTATCCGGAACATAATTCCCGCATAACCATGTTTTCTTCTTATCGTATCGACCTCATAAAGCAGATCAAATTTTGGGAAGATACGTATGTGGAAATCGATGCCGACGGCAAGCGGACAGAATTTGGCAATAAAGTAGCGCTGAAAGAATGTAGTCCGGATTATATGAAAATGCTCTTTGAAAAATGCGGCTTTCATGTCATCAAGGTGTTTGGTGATTTCAGGGGGGGAGAAGTTTCAGAGAATTCCGAGAATATCATTTATCTGGTAAAATGAGTTTCAGGAAATTATATCTCTTTCAAACGAATCATTTCTTCATCATGTTATACGAACGATTTGCTTGACACATAAGCGGAGAAAATTTGTTTCATTAATCCAATATGAAAGCAGATTGGAAGAATACGGCAGTTGTTATTCCGATATTTAATTCGGAAAAATATCTGGATGAATTGTTTGAAAGAACTTTCAAATTTTTCTCACGTGATCAGGTTTTTGCTGTGAACGATGCTTCGACCGATCATTCTTATGATATTTGCCGCTCTCAGCGAGTGAATTTGCTGAATATTTCGGAAAATACCGGTAAGGGAAATGCTTTGCAGATCGGATTCGCTGCGGCTGCGGAAGGTGGATTTCACTTTGCTTTTTCTATCGATAGCGATCTTCAGCATAAGCCGGAAGATTTTGCCTTGTTCCTGCAAAAACAAAACGAGGAAGAAGCCGATCTGGTGATCGGTAAACGTGATTTCAGCTCCAGTAAGATGCCTTTACCGCGTATTTGCAGCAACGCCACCACCAGCAAAATAGTATCGATTTTCTCGCAGCAGAAAATCCTCGATTCTCAAAGCGGTTTCCGTTTGTATAATCTCGATACGATCCGCAGGTTCAATTTCCGCACAAAGCGTTTTCAATTTGAAACAGAAGTGATTCTGAAGATTGCGAAAATCGGCGGAATGATAGATTTTGTCTCTATCGACACAATTTACAATGGACAAAAAAGCTACATCTCTCATTTACGTGACATAAAAAATTTTGTAAATGTTGTGTTGCGGGAAGCGCTGTTTGATAAGAAGTGATTCCTACTGCTTTTTTACAACACAACAAATCGGAGAATAAATGAATATTTTATTAACAAACGACGACGGTATCGATGCTCCCGGTATTGTTGCATTAGAAAAAGTTTTAACGGAAAATGGGCACGAAGTTATCGTGGCTGCGCCGGATAAAGAACAGAGTGCTTCTTCGCATTCTCTCACTTTGCATCAGCCTTTGCGCATTTATAAACGAGCCGAGAACCGTTTTGCCATTTCCGGCAGTCCGGCGGATTGCGTAATTCTGGCGGAACG
>DAISYT010000175.1:0-5301 GCA_036825175.1 Candidatus Cloacimonadota bacterium | reverse complement strand
CATAAACTCTCATGTAAAACCTATCGATCATTTTAGAAATTTTTATAACCGATTCAACGGTATTCTGGTCGTAATCTGCTACCATCCTGACTGCACAGGATGAGAGCAATATGAGTGAAATAATCAATAAAATTTGTTTTGTATGGGTCATGTTTTTTGCTCCTTTTCTTGAAGTCACAAAATGTGACTTCAAGTTTCTAATCCTTTGAAACCTATTTCTTTACGGTTTTCTTTCGGCTTTTTCATCAGCTGTTGTAATACTTCAAAAACGATGCAGAATTGTTTGTCGTATTTGGCTTCCATCTCCGCCAATTTCTGTTGTAATTCTTTATTCGTAAGAAGCAATTCCCGCAGTTTAACGAAAGCTCGCATGATAGTGATATTAACCTTGATTGCTCTTTCGCTGTGCAGAACCGAAGAAAGCATGGCAATTCCCTGTTCAGTGAAAGCACGAACCCGCTTGGAATGCTTGATTTGTGAAGATATCACAAATTGTGATATGTTCATAATTTCATCTCTTGTGAGTTCAAACATAAAATCATCAGGAAAACGATTAATGTTTCTCGAAACAGCTTGATTTAAAACTCGTGTTTCCACTCCATACAATTCTGCCAGGTCGCTATCCAGCATCACTTTCTGTCCGCGCAGCCAGATAATCTTACTCAATAAATGTTCCAAAGGTACGATCTCGTCCATCTTTCCTTCCCTACAGTAAAATAGATTCAAAAAAAACATGCTCTTAAGTTCAGCATATCATCCGGTTACAAATTTATTCGGTTGAGCAATGAAGAGAAAAAGTTATTTCCTTAATATTCTGTCAAATAGAAAATTATCGTTCGGGTGGAGAGGATGCGTGGATGCGAGGAAGCGTGGAAGCGTGGAAGCGAGGAAGCGTGGATAGTTTTGCAAATGACCTTAAATCGGCTTCGATCATACTCCGACGATTGAATCATTTTTAGAGTTCATTTTTTTAGAAAAATCTCCAGTTTCATTCCGGTACAGAGAATTGAGGCGATGAATCGTCTTTTCCTATACGAAAACCTGCCTTTCCAAATTTTGTGTTGACGTAAGAATCAATGATTTTCGGATGACGCCGTTAGCTCAAAATTATTTTGAAATTAGTGAGTTAGGTGTAATAAAAGAGCTAAGTAAGTAGCAGTGGATTCAGGACTTTGGAAGCAGGAGTTTCAGCCGTTTCGGCTTATCACCCACAGACTGAGCTGTCTTAAGATAAAATTCGGAATCTTGCTCTTGAAATCAGGAGAAATAAAATGAGTAAAATAAAGAATATCGCTATAATAGCGCACGTTGACCACGGCAAAACGACGCTGGTCGATGGGGCTTTACGTCAGTCCGGTGTATTCCGTGATAACCAGAAAGTGGCTGAGCGGGTCATGGATTCCAACGATCTGGAACGTGAACGCGGCATCACGATCTTTTCCAAGAACGCTTCGTTCAGATATAAAGATTATAAAATCAACATCGTCGATACGCCCGGGCACTCCGATTTTGGCGGTGAAGTGCAACGAATTATGAAAATGGTGGATTCGGTATTGCTTTTGGTGGATGCTTTTGAGGGACCGATGCCACAAACCAAATATGTGCTGAAAAAATCTTTGGAATTGGGTTTGAAGCCGATCGTGGTCATCAATAAGATAGATCGTCCCAATTGCCGTCCTACTGCCGTTTTGGATATGATTTTCGACCTTTTCGTGGAATTGAAAGCAACCGACGAGCAACTCGACTTTCCGGTAGTATATGCTTCCGGACGCGACGGAATCGCTAAATATGAGCTGGAAGATGAAAGCGAAGATCTGATCCCGCTTTTCGATACGATTTTAAAATATGTGGAAGATGCCGGCGGTGATCGTGATAAACCTTTGCAGATGCTGGTTTCAGCCATCGAATACGATAATTATGTCGGCAAGATCGGTACCGGTAAAATTTCTAATGGAACGGTAAAAACCGGTGATGACGTGCTTTTGCTCAAACGTAATGGTGAGAGAATTCCTTACCGAATTTCCAAGATTTTTACTTACGAAGGATTGCTGAAAAAGGACACTAAGGAAGCTTTTGCCGGCGATATCGTCTCGATTGCCGGGCTGGAAACCGTGGATGTAGGCGAAACCATCGCCGATAAAAACGATCCGCATCCGCTGCCGCTGATTAAAATCGTTGCTCCCACTTTAACGATGACCTTCAAAGTAAACGACTCTCCCTTTGCCGGTCGGGAAGGAAAATACGTGACTTCCCGCAATATCTGGGACCGATTGCAAAGAGAAATTCAATCCAATATCAGCATTCGGGTGGAAACGACCGATTCCAACGACACATTTATCGTGAAAGGCAGAGGTGAGTTGCAGCTTTCCATTTTTATAGAAAATATGCGTCGGGAAGGTTTTGAATTCCAAATTTCCACTCCCAAAGTCATTTACGGAGAATTGAACGGTAAACGCACCGAGCCGATCGAGCTCGCCATTATCGATGTTGCCGACGAATTTGTAGGAGCGGTGATCGAAATGCTCGGAGTGCGAAAAGGTGAAATGCTGGATATGACGCAGGGAAACGATGGTTACACCAGAATGGAATTCAAAGTTCCCACGCGCGGTATGATCGGTTTCAGGAATGAATTTCTCACCGAAACGAGAGGTACCGGCATCATCAATCACAGTTTTTACGAATACGAATATTACAAAGGCGAGATGGACAAGAAGAAACGTCGCGGCGTTTTGATTTCCATGGAGACGGGCTTCGCCACCGGTTATGCTCTGTTCAATTTCCAAGCCAGAGGCGATCTTTTTATCGATCCGGGAACGGAAGTTTATGAAGGCATGATCATCGGTGAACACACTCGTGACAACGACCTTATCCTGAATATTTGCCGCGGAAAAAAACTGACTAACGTCCGTGCTTCCTGCTCCGACGAAGCGATCAAACTTACTCCTCCCCGCGTGTTCAGTTTGGAACAGGCTATGGATTTCATTGCCGACGACGAACTGATCGAAATCACACCCAGGAACATTCGTATGAGAAAGAAATTACTAAGAGAAATCGAACGCCGTCGGGCTGGAAATAGCGAACAATAAAAAAATTATTAGGAAAAAGAATGAATATTAAAAGAATCAGAAATATCGGGATCAGCGCTCACATCGATTCCGGCAAAACCACGCTTACAGAAAGAATTCTGTATTATTGCAATAAAATTTACCGCATCGGCGAAGTAAAAGGAAAAGACGGCATCGGCGCCACGATGGATTCCATGGAACTGGAAAAAGAACGCGGTATCACCATCTCTTCGGCTGCCACCAATGTAAAATGGAAAGGACATTTCTTAAATGTGATCGATACCCCCGGACACGTCGATTTCACGGTGGAAGTGGAAAATGCTCTGCGCGTTTTGGATGGAGCGGTTCTGGTACTTTGCGCCGTCAGCGGAGTGCAGTCGCAATCCATCACGGTGGATCGCCAGTTAAAACGCTACAAAGTCCCTCACGTTGCTTTCATCAATAAGCTCGACAGAACCGGAGCCGATCCGGAAAAAGTGAAAGACCAGCTGTGTGAAAAGTTGGGTCATAATGCCGTTCTGATGCAGATTCCCATCGGTTTGGAAGATAACTTTGAAGGCATTATCGATCTGATTAAACGCAAAGCGCGTTTCTTCACGGGTGTGCACGGCGAAGTGATAAAAGACAGAGATATTCCGGCAGAATATCAGGAAAAAACCGAGATCATGCGTGAAAAAATGATCGATGCAGTTTCCATGTTCAGCGATGAGCTGGCAGAAGCCTTCCTAGAAGGAAAAGAAACGGAAGAAATGATCATGTCTGCCGTTCGTAAAGCCACCATCGCCATGAAATTAACTCCTGTTTTCGTCGGTTCAGCCTTCAAAGATAAAGGTGTACAATTACTTCTCGATGCTATCATCAACTACCTGCCCAATCCTACCGAAAGGATTAACATCGCTCATGATAAAAACGACGATATGCATAATGTTCAGTTACTTTCCGATCCCAAACTGCCGGCGATTGCTCTGGCTTTTAAACTGGAAAATCAGCAGTATGGACAACTCACCTACCTGCGCATTTATCAGGGCACTATTTCCAAAGGTTGTGATCTGATGAATGCCCGTACCGGCAACAAGATCAAGGTGGGAAGGCTGGTAAAAATGCACGCCGATAACATGGAGGACATCGACAGTGCCAGCGCCGGAGATATCGTGGCACTTTTCGGAGTGGATTGTTCACTCGGCGACACCTTCAATGGCGGCAATCTGAATCTCACTATGCGTACTTCACACGTTCCCAAACCGATCATTTCTCTCGCGGTAAAAGTAAAAGACAGCCAGGATCAGAATAAGCTTTCCAAAGCTTTGTCCCGTTTTATGAAAGAGGATCCCACCTTCAAAGCAAACGTAAATGAGGAAACGAACGAAACGATAATTCACGGCATGGGAGAATTGCATCTGAATATTTACATCGAACGAATCCGCCGTGAATATGGCGTAAATCTGGAAGTTTGCGAACCACAGGTTTCTTACCGCGAAACTATCACCAAAGCAGTCGAATTTGATTATACGCATAAGAAACAAACCGGCGGTCACGGTCAGTTTGCCCGCATCAAAGGCATTCTTACCCATTCCGGCAAAGACGAAAATATTTTCCGGGATACGGTGAAAGGTGGAAATATTCCCAGCCAGTACATGCCGGGTTGCGAGAAAGGATTTTGGGCTTCTTTGGAAAAAGGAGAATTGGCAGGCTTTCCGGTGGTCGGCGTAAAAATGACTCTGGACGATGGAGATTTTCATCCGGTAGATTCTTCTGCGATGGCTTTTGAGATCGCCACTCGTGCTGCTTTCAAAGAAAATTATTTCAAAGCCAAACCGATTTTATTGGAGCCGGTGATGAAAGTGTCTGTGGAAACGCCTTCCGAATTCCGTGGCAACATTATGGGAATTATCAATCAGAATCGCGGACAGGTGATCGATACGGTGATCGACGATAACTTCACCCGCGTCGATGCGGAAATGCCACTCTCCGAAACCTTTGGGCTGGCAACTCTATTTCGTTCCGCCACTCAGGGTAAAGCCGATTTTACCATGGAATTTCGTGAATATAAACCATTACCTAAAAACATCGAAGAAGAGTTGTTGAAGCAGAAAGGCAGGAAGTGAGAACCGAGAATCTGAGACTCTGAGAGTGGGAGAAGTTGAGAAGGTGAGAAGGTGAGAAGATTCGAAGGTGAGAAGTTGGGAAGATGATCTGCGAGAAGGACTTGACTCATAAGCGCAGCGATGAGTTAAGA
>DAISYT010000174.1:0-5308 GCA_036825175.1 Candidatus Cloacimonadota bacterium | reverse complement strand
CTTCGATCTCGGTGGGATGATGAGCGTAATCATCGTAAACGATAATGCCGTCTTTGGTTCCTTTGTATTCGAAGCGGCGAAAAACGCCATTATAATCTGCCAATCCTTTTTGAATAGAAGCGAAAGGAATATCCAATTCGAGTCCCGTGCCGATTGCCAGCAATGAATTCAAAATATTGTGTTTTCCCATTACATTCAACTCGATCTTACCCAACGGCTCGTTGTTCAGAAGCGCAGTATAAGAGGATTTGAAGTTTTTCATCTCGACGTCGATAGCCTGAATATTAGCCTGTTTGGAAAAACCGTAGGTGATGATTTTCTTGTTGATATGAGGAATGATCGATTGCACGCCATGATCGTCCAGACACACGGTGACACTCCCAAAAAACGGGACTTTATTGGCATATTCGATGAAGGCGTTTTTCACGGCATCCAGATCTTTGTAGCAATCCAGATGATCGGCTTCGATATTCGTGATACCGGCGATAATCGGACTGAGAGTGAGAAACGAGCGATCGAATTCATCGGCTTCCACCACGATGTATTCACCCGATCCAAGTAAATTATTGGAACCGTAATTTTTAACGATTCCACCCACGATCACGGTGGGATCGAGTCCGGCAGCGGAAAGTACACTGCCTACCATGGAAGTGGTGGTGGTTTTGCCGTGCGTACCGGCAATGCCGATGCCAAAGCTCATCCGCATGATCTCGCTGAGCATTTCAGCCCGACGGATAACGGGAATTTTTTTGCTGAAAGCTGCCTGAATTTCGGGATTATCGTTTATCACTGCCGAAGATTTTACCACGACGTCAGCTTCATAAAGCAATCCCGGTTCGTGTCCCTGCGAGATGCGTGCACCTTTTTGCCTCAGATGCTCTGTGATCGGCGACATATTCATATCGGAACCGGTAATCTGAAATCCCTGATTCATCAGCAGCTCGGCAATGCCGCTCATTCCGATTCCACCGATTCCCACAAAATGGATTTTTTTTATTTTTCCCAGCATGATTCGTCCTTTTTAAATTACTTTTCCAATTTTGAAACTAAATACCAATAATAAAATGCTTCCACATCGCTTTCTTTTAGAGGTGCTAATTTATTATAGCGAGATGAAAGTTCTGTATTTTTCAATTGATCTATTTTCTTTTTTGTAAACCTTAAATCTGACAATATTAAATCAAATCTTTTCTTTTTTAGAATTGTAGCCATTAAGGCAACTTTGGCAGAATGTTTTTTGGCAATTTGCATGGAAAAGGTTTCTGCGATGAGAAACTGGTTTAATCTATTACATCCTTTACTTATAATGATTTGAGCATAATTGCGTCTATCGGAAAAACCATCTGAAGAAAGTGTTATACATGTATTGATTGTATCATCCAAAGTTTCATCAATTTCGTATTTTTGATTACGTATTCTACAATTTAAGTCGTGACTAATTTTATATGCTTCGTAAATTTCATTTAAATCTGAAACTGAGTCGAATAATAAAGAAATATCGAAAAGTTGTTTTATTACATTCACAGGGCGGAATTGATCATCTTCCAATGGAATACCAATCGTATTTGGAGCAAAAGCTGTAAGTTTATCACCTAAAAGTGACTCTACGGAAGGAATTTTAACCACTAAATCTTCATCTGTTTCCAGTAGATTGCATTTAATCTGTTTTTTTACAATATTGGGATAATTAGGCTTTATGTTAACAATATCCAGAATAACAACTTGCTCGGCAAATCCAGGAATTACAGTATTATAATAGAATTCCAGATTTTTTATTTTTGGACGATTATGACTGCGGACAGCTTCTTGCATTTTTCTGAATCTGTGATTTCTTTCAATAATTTCATTCAAAATAGTAAGATCAAAATCTCCGATAATATCTACATCAGTTGATAGCCTTCTTGGTTCTAAAAAATGTATCAGTAAACTGGTGCCGCCTTTGAAAACAAAATCTATGCCAAGCTTTACGAGTTCCGATAAAAGCTCGAAAGCATAAATAGTATTTTCTACGTAAACTGAATGTAACTGGTTGTTATTTTTTTTGATATCATTTATCCATTTTAGCTCAAAGCATTTTTCTTTTATCATAAAATACTCCTGTCCTCTATTGGCAGTATTTATCGATTACTGACGATAGGAGACAAACGGCAAAATCTTCTAATCTGCTATTATATCGGCGTAAAGCAGCGATATTGATGCGTTGCCTTAGAACAATATTTTTAAATATTTCTTCGTATTCCCATTCGTCGAGAATGGCTATTTTTTTCATTTCTCTAAAAAACTCAATTAGTATTGTTTCAATCTGAGCGTAGTTTTCTTTTATTGAAGCTTCTGTTGTTTTAGAACGTAAAATTATCGTTTCAATTTCTACGTTGAAGATTTTTTCTGCTTCTTTTAGAGTAGGATCGAGGTAAACTTTTTTTCCTTTGATTAATAGTTTTTCATAGATAGTTTGCAGGTGGACTTTATCAGCATAGATAAAAGTAAAAAAGCGAGTTGGAATATGATGAAAATACGGTGCAAGCTGCTCTGTGCTCCAAACATTGAAGTCGAGTAAAGGAAATTCCCGTTTCATTAAATTTATAATATTTCTAACGGGCTCTTTATTTAAAACAAATTTCTTCTGGAGAAAAGAGTACCAGCCTCTGCCGGCAGAATAAATGATGTTTTCATTCTTAAAACGTGCAATATTCTTTTTTAAAGTTTCAGAGTTAATCTTCTGATCGAGTTTTTCCAAATCGTTATTTATATCTTTTAAACTGAAATAATATCTGCCGCTGGAACGGTAATCAGAAATTACATTTAATATCAGTTCTTTATATGACATGATTTCAGCCCAAAAACCTTAAAATTGTATTAGAGATTGTTATTACAGCCTGCGGATGTATCGAATCCTTAAAATTAGCTTTCAATGCGACGTGTTTTTTCTTCATTTCCAGGATTTTTTGTAAAAGAGCATTCGACGTTAAATCTTTTTGTTCCAAGAGGATGGAAACATATTTATTAACTAATTCCATCGCATTGAAATACTGGTGATTTCCGGCAGCTGATGGCAGCGGTACGATGATCGAGGGCAGCTTTTTTGTTTCGATCTCAGCTAAAGAAAGCGCTCCACCACGGGCTACCACAAAATCTACTGAATTGAGGATTTTTCCCATTTCATGCGTGAAATCGAAAGCGTAGATGCCTTTATTATTTTGCACTTTCGGATAAAACTCAGCGAAAGAATACTTTCCGATCTGCCAGATAATCTCGATATCATTTTTGACAATTTCATCTAAAATCGGATAAAGAGCTTTATTCAAAACCAGAGAACCCTGACTGCCGCCATACAGAAACATTTTTAAAGAATCCCGTTTCAGTCCGATTTGATTGAAATCGAGTGTGGCTGTTTCCTGCAAAACGGAAGGATTTGCCGGATTGCCGGAGAAGATCAGTTTTTTTGCCGGCAGATATTTTTCTGCTCCCTGATTTCCTAAAAATATTTTCTCAGCACATTTGCTCAACTGACGGGTGGTCAAACCCGGAAAACTGTTCTGCTCCTGCAAAAAAACAGGAATATGCAATTTGTGCGCGGCATAACCCACCGGACCGCAAACAAAGCCACCGGTTCCGATAAAAGCATCCGGTTGGAATTTATTGATGATTTTTTTAGAATCGGAAACGCTTTTAAGTAACTTGAAAGGAAACTTGAGATGAGCGAGCGTGAAATGGCGATACAATTTTTGTACGTCGATGGAAGCAAACTCGAAGCCGGCTTTAGCAGCCAGCTGCTCTTCCATGCTGTTTTTATTTCCCACGTAAAGAATTTGTACATCTTCTTCATTCAATTTTTTGGCAATCGCCAAAGCGGGGAAGATGTGCCCGCCCGTACCGCCGGCAGCGACAATGATTTTTTTACGCATTCAAAAAATACCTTTTTCTTTCTGAACTGATATTGAGTAAAAACCCGATGGTGAGCGAATTTACCAGCAACGATGTTCCACCGTAACTGATAAAAGGCAGGGTTACTCCCGTGGAAGGAAGCGCTCCCATCGCCACACCGATATTTACGATAGCATTGAAAAAAATATTCATTCCCAAGCCTACACCGACTAACTTCAGATACAATTCTTCCTTTCGCCAGGAGCTGATGATGCTTCTTACGAAAAGCAGAACATACAAGATCAGAACGCTCAGCGCTCCCAAAAATCCGTATTGCTCACCGATGATGGCGAATATATAATCCGTTTTTGCTTCCGGTAAAAAATAGTGTTTGCCGGTACCGTGTTCCGAACCGGTTCCGAATAATTTGCCGCTGGAAAGGGAAATCAAACCTTCCCGAATTTGATAATCATTGGTTCCTTCATATTTCTCTTCCTCGTGGTCATGAAAAAAGAGTGAATATTGATGAAAGATTTTCATGCGTTCTCCACGATATTTTGGTCCGGAATTGATCACGATAATGCCGGCGAGAGCAAAAATGAAAATGATCAGGAAAATCGTCAGGAAGCGAATTCTGGATAAATACAATAGTGAAAGCAACGTTAGCCCGGAAATAACCAGCGGACTGAAATGACGTTCGGCTAAGATCAAAACGTAGATAATGCCGGTCATAATGATGAGAGCGTTGAATTTGGTAACAAAAATGCGCGGTTTGGATTCTGGGATCAGTTTCTGTTTTTTATCCAGGAAATGAGCAAAGTACAAAATTAGCGTGATACGGGCAATCAAACTCGGCTGGATGTTGATCTTCCAGATTTGGATGCTGCGGACGGCTCCTTTTACACTTTTTCCAAAAATGAGTACGGCGATCAGTAAGCCGATGGTGATGATGAGAAGAAGAAAAGAATATTTGCGCAGTTTTTCCAAATCGACGACTCTGAAAGCATACCAAACGGCGGCGATGGAAAGCAAAAACCAGGCGAACTGACGATAGAAAAAGAACATACTCGTGCGCACCGAACTGATGTTCAGTTGCATGAAAAGCCCGATCAACATCAACAAAATGTAGATGAACAAAATGTAATGGTCGTATTGGGCAATGTACGTTTTTTCTTTCATTTTTTCAGTTCTTTTACCAACTTTTTAAAATAGTCGCCACGTTCTTCAAAATTATTGAACAGATCGTAACTGGTACAGGCGGGAGAGAGCACGACCGTGTCACCGGGTTTTGCCTGTAAGAATGAAGCCGACACAACTTCTTCAAATGTGTCGAACACCTGCAAATCGACGATGCCGGCGAAAACTTCTGCCATCTCTTCTTTGGAAGCTCCTACCAAAAACAGTTTTTTTACGTGCTTTTTGATGTAATCGTTCAAGACGGAAT
>DAISYT010000173.1:0-5314 GCA_036825175.1 Candidatus Cloacimonadota bacterium | reverse complement strand
CGCTTTGCCTTCCTATTATATAACTAATCCCACCGGAACGGAAACCGATGTTACGGATCATCCTTACACGATGCTTGCCGGTAACGATTATTTCCCGGAAATGATCGTGGGCAGAATGTCGGTAGATACTGCCAACCAGCTACAAATAATAGTTTATAAGATTTTACACTATGAAAAAGCGCCATATATGGGAAATACGGCGTGGTATGAAAAAGCTTTGTTGGTTGCCGGAAATTATGCCGACAGCCCACCCATACCAACGACTCCCGTGAAAGTAACGCAATGGCTGCGAGATAAAATGTATGATTACGGTTATAATGGAATCACGGAATTGTATTACTGGCCTCCGTATTACAACGTTTATCCGGGCACCGCACAAATTGTTTCCGCTATCAATAATGGCGTGGGAATCGTATCTTATCGCGGTTGGGGAGACTCACACGGTTGGCATTATCCACAATTCCACACCCCCGATTTGGATGATCTTACTAACGGATTATATCTGCCGGTGATGACTTCTATCGTGTGTAATACCGGTGATTTCGCCAATTCCAATGATCCTTGTTTCGGCGAAAAATGGATGACTTTGGGAAGTGGTTCCAATCCTGCCGGTGGCGTGGCTTTTGTCGGTCCTTCCGATCTGCATACCAGTACTCCGCTGAATAATGCTCTTTTTTCCGGTTTTTATGCCGGACTTTTAGATGAAGATAATCATTCTTTTGGTTCTGATGTTTTGCGCGGGAAATGGGAATTGTATGATAATTTCCCGTTGATCAGGCAAAGCGGTGAAAATGTGGAATTTTATTTCCATGTTTATAATATTTTGTGCGATCCTTCGCTGGATGTCTGGACGAAGGTACCGGAAGCAATCGAAGTTACTTTACCGGATGAAATCAGCGTCGGAACGAATTATCTGGAAATTTCCGCTCCCGATCTGGATGGTGCGGTGGTAACAGCCATCAAAGAAAATGAAGTTTTTTGCGTGGATGAAATCACAGATGGCGCTGCCACTCTTTATTTTAATATGCAAACTGCCGGTGATTTGACGATAACCATCACAAAACCGAATCATCATCCTTTCATCGAAACGATCGATGTGCAGAGCCAGAGTGTGGATGTCGGCTTGGAAGAAGTAACATCCGAGCCAATTGTTGCCGGAGAGAATGTCACCCTTTATATCAGTCTGCACAATTTTGGTACCGAGGTTGCCGCTGCTGTCTCCGCCACACTTTCCACTAACGGTTCTTATATCGATATCGAGAATCCCACGGTCAGTTACGGCGATATTTACGGTGGTTATTCCGTCTCACGTGATTTTGAAATTCAGGTTCTGCCCGGTTGCCCGGATAATTCTGTGATCGAATTTACTCTGGCAAATACCACCGGAAGTTCGGCTAAATTTGAATTGGTTGTAAATAGTCTGGATTTTGAAGTAACCAATGTAACGGTCTCCGACGAAAACGGTTATCTCGATCCCGGCGAAACCTGTGATCTGGAAATCGAAGTGACCAATTCCGGTACTTTCGATGTAACCAATCTGCAATTGGATTTGGTGGCACTTACCACAGAAGTGACAGTGGTGCAAGGTTCTGCCGGTCTTACCGGTTTGACGATGAATTCTGCCGCCACCGTAACTTATGCGGTGGAATTGCATGGCAATTGCCCGATTGGTAAAAATCTGCAATTCCGAATCGATCTGACCGATGACAATTCTCAGACGGCTTCTGTTTATTTTAATCTAGAAGCGGGTGAGATTGATTACAAAGCTCCCACCGGTCCCGACGGATATGGCTATTATGCTTATGACAGCTATGATAAAATTTATACGGAATCCCCTGTTTATGAATGGATCGAGCTCGATCCCGCCGAAGGCGGTTCCGGTACAGTGGAAGAAATGGGAGACGATACTTCTCGTAGTATTGGCCTGCCGTTCGATTTCCAGTATTACGGAGAGGTTACGGACAGTATTACGGTCTGTTCCAATGGCTGGCTTTCCATGCAGACTACCTGGGAAACTTATTTCCGAAATTGGAATATTCCTTCCGCCTTGGGTCCTTACGGCGGTATTTATCCTTTCTGGGATGATTTTAAAGGTGAATTGCTGAGCGAGAATACATTTGCCCCAATGAGGATTTGTCATTATTACGATGCGGCAAATCATACTTTTACTGTCGAGTGGAACGAATGCTACAACCGCCAGGATTATACCACTGTGGAAAAGGTGGAAGTTATCCTGTACGATCCGGCTTATTATCCCACCACCACCGGCGATGGTGAAATTCAATTCAATTATTATGATGTGGGAAATGTGGACACGGACGATAATTATGCCACGATCGGCATCGAAAATTTCGAGCAGAACGACGGCGTGTTACTTTCTTTCGCCGGTTTGTATCCGGATAGTTTCATTATGCCGGTGTCAGGCACTTCCGTAAAATTTACCACCGATATTCCAGCTTATATCGATCTGATTATTCCCAACCCGGATTTCTCGGTGGATATCGATAACGGAATGTATCCGCTTACCGTACAATTCACAAATGAAACGGATTACATGTTCCCAGTGAATTCTTACTTCTGGGATTTTGGCGATGGTGAAACTTCCGACGAGATCGATCCCTCTCACGTCTTTCTAAACGCTGGAACATTCGATGTAACTCTCACGGTTACCAATACTGCCGGAACGAATTCTCTTACGCTGGCAGACCTGATCGAAGTGGTTCCGCCTACGGCTGCCGTCGCCAGCTTCACTGCCGATGTTTGGGGAGGATTGAGCCCGGTAACGATAAACTTTACGAATACCTCCGAACCCAGCAATCGCGTAAATACCTATCTCTGGAATTTCGGTGACGGCGATACTTCCACGGAAATCGATCCGGTGCATGTTTATGATTCTCTGGGCGTTTACACGATTACTCTGGTTGCTTCCAATCCGATTGGAACCGATACTTTGATCGTGGAAGACTGCATAAAAATCTTCGATCAGTCTATCACGATCTGGCCCGGCGATACCGATAACAACGGTAGCGTGGAAGAAGCAGATATTCTGCCGATCGGCGTTTACTGGCGTGAGCGCGGCGAGGCAAGAGAAAATGCCAGCTCAGCCTGGGAAGCTCAAACTTATCCGCTGGATTGGGATTCTGATTTGGCTCCTTTTGCCGATTGTAATGGCGATGGCGAAGTTGATATTGCCGATGTTTTGGCGATTATTATCAACTGGGATCAGATTCACGAAGATGCTACCTCCAGTAGCTTTGATCCCGGCAATCTGTCGGTTTATCGGGAAAATTTCCGGCAGATTTACCACAGCTTGGGAAACTCCAGCCGCGAAGTGACTTTGAAAAATTATCTGGCAGCCGAATTTGGTTTCACAACCATCCCACCTGTTATTGCGAATGTATTGAATCAAAATTACCCGAATCCGTTCAATCCGACCACCAGCATTTCCTTCGAGATTGCCGAAGCCAACAACGTGGAATTGGAAATTTACAATGTTAAAGGTCAGTTGGTGAAGACTTTAGTTAAAGAAGAAAAACCAGCCGGTGTTTATACTTTGGAATGGAGTGGACAAGATAATCACGGAAGGCGCGTAGCCAGCGGATTGTATTTCTATCGGTTACGCTGTGCCGATAAAATTGTGGATACCAAAAAGATGTTGCTGTTAAAGTAACATGCTTAGATATATGAAGTTAGGAGATATAATGAATAAATATTTTCTGCTAATCATCTTGTGCCTGGGTTTGCTGTTAACATCCTGTCACCTGTTTGAGAATGAAAAAGAAGATCATGATTTCAGCATTGAAATTTCACCTTCGGAAAGTGTGATTTCAGCCGGTGAAGACCTGAGCCTGGAAGTGAAAATAGAAGATGTGGAAGACCTTTATGCCATGTCGGTGGAGATCGTTTTCGATAGCGCCGTTTTGGCATTATCGGATAGTCCGTTCGTCGTAAGTGAAGATTGGGGTGAAGATGTCTTCACCACCAGTATAAATGATCTGGATCGTCTCAATGTAGCAATCGGTCTGAACGGAAGTAATACAGGTTGTATTTCCGGCGACAGATCTTTATTTACTGTACATTTTACAGGCGTCGCTGCCGGCGAGACGATGGTGAGCATTCACAACTTAAATTTGATAAATGAAGAAGGAAATCCTGTAGAAGATTTTGAAGATATCGAAATCGAAAATGCTACTGTGATTGTGCAATAAATTATGATTGGTTTGATTATCGGTTTGTTGTTACTCATTGCTTACGGATCGTTTGAATTCTATCGCAATAAGTACTATCGCAACATGATTCCCATGATTATTCATGTGAACGGAACACGGGGCAAATCCAGCGTCACACGTCTGCTCGCTGCCGGCTTACGAGCCAGCGGAAAAAGAGTGATGGCGAAGACGACCGGTTCGGCTCCGGTGTTTATTTTTGAAAACGGACAGGAAACCGCGATCAAAAGGCATTTCGGTGCCAATATTGCCGAACAGCCCAAGATCATACGTTTCGCTGCCAAACGAAGAGCAGATATTCTGGTGATGGAGTGTATGGCTGTAACACCGGAATATCAGTGGGTTACCGAGCACAAAATCGTGAAAAGTAACATCTGCGTGATCACCAATTCCCGTCCCGATCATCTCGACGTGATGGGACCCGGTATCCGAAATGTTACTCTTTCCCTGTGTAATACGTTCCCACCTCGTGGTAAAGCTTATACAGCCGAACGCAGAATGTTTCCTCTCATGCGTAAACAGGCGGATAAGCTGGGAACGAAAATTATCCAGAGCGTTACGGAAACCGTTACCGATGCGGAAATGAGAGAGTTTTATTACATCGAACACAAAGAAAACGTGGCTTTAGCGCTGAAGATTTGCCTGGATTTGGGAATCGATCGTGTGCAGGCTTTGCAGGAAATGTATCGTGCCATTCCCGATATCGGAGCGACAGAGATTTTCCGTAAAACCGTCGCCGGCAAAAAAGTACATTTCTCACATTCTTTTGCCGCTAACGATCCCGAATCGACGGAAGTGCTGATGAAACATATCATCAAGTTGTATTCCAACCTGCATTCCGTGGCATCGTACTCAGTACCAGAGCCGACAGAATGTTCCGATCCAAACAGCTAATAGACATGCTGGCAAATTCCGAATTTACCCAGCTCTATTTGGTCGGACAGCAGACAAACAGCGTTTATGCTTATGGATTAAAACATAAAATTCCTGCCAAAAAAATGGTAGATTGCGGCTGGGTAACAGGCGACGAACTGATGAAGTCCGTGCAAAAACTTCCCGACGAAGAAGTCCTGTTGATCGGCATCGGT
>DAISYT010000172.1:0-5326 GCA_036825175.1 Candidatus Cloacimonadota bacterium | reverse complement strand
CCAACTACCCGAATCCGTTCAATCCCAGTACGACGATTAGTTTTTCTTTCACCACGGAAATCACGGAGAACACGGAGATTGCTATTTATAATTTAAAAGGACAAAAAGTGAAAACTTTCTCAAATCTCCAAATCGCCAATTCACCAAATTCCCCAACCGTTATCTGGGATGGAACCGATTTAACCGGCAAGCCAGTTTCCAGCGGCATTTATTTCTGCAAATTACAGGCAGGAAAGCTGGTTAAAACACAAAAAATGTTGTTGATGAAATGAGATCGAACTTGGTTAATGAAGATGGAGAAAATTATGAATGAAGAAAAAAGAGTCGCTTTATTCAATCACAAAAAAGTGCGTCGTCATTGGGACGAGGATAAAGAGCTTTGGTATTTTTCCATCATCGATGTCGTCGAAATATTAACAGATAGTACCAGACCTCGTAAATATTGGAACGATCTAAAAATTAAGTTGAAGTCGGAAGGTAGTGAACTGTCCGATAAAATCGGACACTTGAAAATGGAAGCTCCCGACGGTAAAATGAGACTTACCGATGTCGCCGATACTGAAACTCTTTTGCGTTTGATCCAGTCGATTCCCTCTCCCAAAGCAGAACCATTCAAATTATGGCTGGCAAAAGTTGGCTATGAGCGAATGGAAGAAACAGACGATCCTGAACTCTCTATCGATCGAGCCATGCGAACATATCTGCAAAAAGGATATTCCAAAGAGTGGATAAATCAACGATTAAAAAGCATCGAGATTCGCAAGGATTTGACAGATGAATGGCAGGAACGCGGAATCGAAGATGGCTTGGAATACGCTATACTTACCAACGATATTACCAAAGCCTGGTCAGGTAAAAGCGTAAAAGATTACAAAAAACTTAAGAATCTGAAAAAAGAAAATCTGCGTGATAACATGACAAATCTGGAACTGGTATTAAATATGCTGGCGGAAGCTTCAACTACAGAAATATCGAAAGAGAAAAAAGTAAAAGGTTTGGATAAGAATCGTGAAATAGCCAAACAAGGTGGCAAAATTGCCGGTAATGCGCGCAAAGAACTGGAAAAACAAACCGGAAAGAAAGTAATTTCAAGTAAGAATGCAAAGCAATTAGCATCTTCAAAAATATTAGAAATAGACGAATAAAATGTGATAAAATGGTAAAAAGTGAAATAATTAATTCGCGAATATTCGTGAAAATTAGTGGTTAGAAAGGAAAAAATGAAAAATCAAATTCAACTTGTGTTAAAAGAAAATGTAAGAGATGTTGCCGGAGAAAAGATCAGGCAGGAAGCCACGGACTTTTTACAGATCGATACCGGCAAAGTTAAGACCGGCAAGATTTTTAATGTACTGTATGATTTGCAGCCGGCGGAAATCGAAAAGTTCGCCAATCTCGGACTGAAGGATGAGATCATCCATGATGTTTACATAAATTCGTTTTATCAAAATCCGCAGTTCAAAACTTTTGTGCTCATTTCCAAATTGCCCGGCGTGACGGATGACGAAGGTATTTCGGCGCAAAAAACGCTGAACGATATTCTCGATAGAAATCTTGAGGTCAGCACACAGCATATTTATACGGATGATATCTATTTATTTGAGAAAGATTTAAGCGATGCCGAATTGAAAGATTTATCCGAACAAATGTTGTACAATAAGCTGATCCAGCATTTTGAATTCGGTAAATTTACCGGCAGGATCGAGTACATTCCGGAAGTGAAAATTCAATCCGATGAACGGGTAAGAATCATCGATTTGAACATCTCGGATGATGAACTGATGCAACTTTCCAAAGATATGTTGCTTTCACTGAATCTGGAAGAGATGAAAGCGATCCGGGCTTATTTTGCCGATGAAAAGGTGAAAGCTTATCGCCAAAGAAAAAATCTGCCGGAAAATCCAACCGACTGCGAAATGGAAGTGTTGGCGCAGACCTGGAGCGAACATTGCAAGCATAAAGAATTTTCTGCTATGATCGATTATGAAAATAAGGAAACCGGTGAAAAACTAACAATCGATTCGATGTTCAAAACTTACATTCGTAAATCGACCGAAATCATTCGGGAGAGATTGGAAAAAGCCGGAAACAATTGGCTTTTAAAGATTTTCACCGACAATGCCGGCGTGGTAAAAATCGACGATGAAAAGGTTTTCGTGTGGAAAGTGGAAACGCATAATTCTCCTTCTGCCATCGATCCTTACGGCGGAGCGATTACCGGAATTTTGGGCAATAATCGTGATCCGTTGGGAACGGGAATCGGCGGAGGGAAATTGCTGTTCAATACCAACGTGCTTTGTTTCGGTTCGCCTTTTTATGATAAAGAATTGCTGCCGGGGCAACTGCATCCGCGCCGTATTTTTGAGGGAGTTCGCCACGGCATCGAGGATGGCGGCAATAAATCCGGTATTCCCACGGTGAACGGCTCGATCATTTTCGATGATCGTTACAGCGGCAAGCCGCTGGTTTATTGCGGCACGGGCGGCGTGATGCCGTATCGGTTTAATGGCGTGAATTCCTGGCTCAAACCGATCGATGCCGGTGATCTGATCATCATGGCAGGTGGACGCGTGGGCAAAGATGGAATTCACGGCGCTACTTTTTCTTCTGCCGAAATCGATGAACATTCGCCGCAATCAGCCGTTCAGATCGGCAGTCCCATCACCCAAAAATTAGTAAGCGATTTCATGCAGGAAGCTGTTGTTGCCGGATTGATCAAGAGTTCCACAGATAACGGCGCCGGAGGGCTTTCGTCTTCCGTGGGTGAACTTGCCACCATTTCCGGCGGAGCTGTGATCAATCTGGAAAAAGTTCCACTCAAATATGCCAATCTCAAACCCTGGGAAATTTTTATTTCCGAATCGCAGGAGCGCATGACATTCGTCGTAACGAAAGATAAAAAGGAAGCGCTGTTCGATCTTGCCAAAGAGCGCGAAGTCGAGCTTTCCGATTTAGGATATTTTACCGACGACGGCTTCATAGATGTGCGGTACGACGGCAAATCGGTTGCCTTCCTAAATATGGAATTTCTGCACGAAGGCGTTCCCCGCAAATATCTGGAAGCAGTGTGGGAAAAGCCGGAACTGCATGAACCACAATTGCCCGAAAACCTCGATTACAACGACATTCTGCTGCAATTGATGGGAAGTTTGAATATCTGCTCGCGTGAAAATGTGATTCGCCAATACGATCACGAAGTGAAAGGTAAAACCACAATCAAACCGTTGATGGGACCAAAAGGCAAAGCACCTCAGGATGCAGCCGTGATGCGTTTCGATTTCGATAGCTTTGCCGGAATTGCCGTCTCCAACGGTATCCTGCCGCGTTACAGCGACATCGATGCCTTCCAAATGAGTGCCGGAGCTTTCGATGAAGCGGTGCGCCAGATCATTGCTGTGGGTGGAAAACTACCCGATCCCGAAGATAAAACCAACCGTTTTTGGACGGTGAACGATAACTTCTGCACGCCGGATTCCGCTTATGATCCGGTTACCAACCCGGACGGCAAACTGAAATTGGCAAAACTGGTGCAGATGAATCAGGCGCTGTTCGAGATGTCCACGTATTTTAACATTCCGATGACTTCCGGCAAAGACAGCATGAAAAACGATTTCAAAGCCGGAAAAATCAAGATTTCCGTGCCGCCCACCATTCTTTATTCGATGGTGGCGAAAGTGGACGATGTGCGCAGGACAGTAACCAGCGATTTCAAAGCAGACGGCGATCTGATCTATCAAATCGGCAAAACTTATGATGAACTGGGCGCTTCCGAATTTTATAAACTTTTCGACGAACTGGGCGCCAATGTGCCGCAGGTGCATAAGGAAAATGCCAGACGCATTTACGAAAAAGTGATGCTGGCAAATGAGCAAAATCTGATCGAATCCAATCACGATATTTCGGATGGCGGCTTGGCAGTGGCAGTCACTGAATCGGCATTTGGCGGTGGTTTTGGTGCAGAGATCGAATTGGCTAAATTCACTGATCTCGATCTGAAAGCAATCCTGTTTGCCGAATCGCATTCCCGCTTTATTTGCAGTATTAAACCGGAAAATAGAGCAAGATTTGAAGCGATTTTCGGAGATGATGCGATGTTATTGGGAGAAGTGACTTCCGAAGAGAAATTGAGCGTGAAATTCCAAAAAAATGAAGTAATAAATATAGAAATGAATAAACTGAGAACAGCCTGGGAAAAGGGGCTGATGTAACGCAAACATCGATTGTTGGCTTTGCAGAAGGCAAAACGACAAATGAAAAATGTTTGCGATTCTCAACGACAGAGCTTTGAGTTGCTGAAACATCTTGTTTGCGATTCTCAAAGACGGAGCTTTGAGTTACTAAAAAAAGGTAATTATGAAAAAAGTTAAAGCATTAGTTGTCACGGGTTTTGGCATAAACTGTGAAGAAGAGATGGCAGCGGCATATCGTTTGGCGGGAGCCGAAGCTGTCATTTGTCATTTGAATGATGTGTTTGCCGGAAAGATCAGCATCCGGGATTTCGATGTGTTGAATTTTCCCGGCGGATTTGCTTTCGGCGACGATCTGGGTTCGGGAAAGGTGCTTTCCAACAAAATGAAATTTAAGAAAATGCCGGACGGCAGCCTGTTCCTGGATGAAATCCGCAAATTTTTATCTGAGGGAAAATTCATTTTGGGTGTGTGTAACGGTTTCCAGTTTTTGGTAAAGATGGGCTTGTTGCCGGATGTGGAAGGAAAATGGCAGCAGGAAGTCACGCTTACCCGCAATAATTCGGCAAAATTCGAGGATCGTTGGGTTTGGTGCAAAGTAAATCCGAACAGCAAAACTCCGTTCCTGAAAGGAATCGATGTATTGCCTCTGCCGGTGCGTCATGGCGAAGGGAAATTGATCATCGGAGATGAAAAGATCGAAAAAGGCATTCTGGAAAAAGGTTTGAACTGCCTGAGTTATTGCGATGCGGAAGGAAACGTCACCGGCGAATATCCGCTCAATCCCAATGGCGCCGATCTGAATTGTGCCGGGCTGACTAACGAAACCGGACAGGTTTTTGGCTTGATGCCGCACCCGGAAGCATTTTTGAGTCTTTACAATCATCCGAACTGGGGACAACTAAAACGCCGAAATCCAAATGTCAGCGAGGACGGTGAAGGGTTGAAGATTTTTAAAAATATCGTGGAGTATATTATTAGCCGCAAAGAACGCAAAGACGCTAACAGAAATGAATAATGATTGTCATCCTGAAGATTCTTGCAGCTTTACATCTCGCTTCAAAAGAGATTTTTTACAGCCTGTGTCGGCGTAGTGAAACGAAGACGCAAGAACAACGTGCACACACCCCGTCCCGAAT
>DAISYT010000171.1:0-5341 GCA_036825175.1 Candidatus Cloacimonadota bacterium | reverse complement strand
GGCTCAGGTTCAGGAAAAAAGTGCCTGGCTGGGCTTTCACGGCAGCAATATTAATCTGTTGGGTGACGAAGGAAATCAATCGAAATTCTGGGGTGGCGCTCAGGTCGGATATTATTTTTCCAAAACCGTCGGCTGGGAAATTACAGCCGGATATGGCTGGACGAGACCGAAAGAAGATGCGGGATCGAGCCGCTATATTACTTATTACAAGCCAATTTCAACCAATTTGAAATTTCATTTTTTAAAAGATAAAAAATTCGTTCCCTATGCCCTGATCGGTGCCGAATTACTGTATTGGGATTTGCGAGATGTCACAGGGGATAATTCCGATTTCAGTTTTACGGAAAAACTGGGAACGTCCCTTCATGGTGAGGAAAAAACATTGGTTGCCGTCGGCGGGCTGGGAATGAACTATTTTTTGAGCGATGTAGTAAGTCTGGAAGCCGGAGCCAGGTTTCATTATCTTACCGATACTGATGTGGATTTGAACGGATTCGGCGGAGATCAGAGCGGTATTCTGGAAGCGAGATTGGGAATAAATCTGCATTTGGTGAACAGCAAAGATTCGGATGGCGACGGTATCAAAGATAAATACGATCTCGCCAAAAATGAGCCGGAAGATTTCGATGGCTTTGAAGATGATGATGGTGCACCCGATCCCGACAACGACGGCGACGATATTTTGGATGCCGACGATGGCGATCCCAATCTTCCGGAAGATCTGGACGGATACAAAGATCAGGACGGCATCCCCGATCCCGATAACGATGGCGACGGCATTCCCGATGTAAACGACAAATCTCCGAACGTAGCCGAAGATTTCGACGGATTTCAGGATGAAGACGGCGCACCCGATCTGGATAACGACGGTGACGGCATTCTCGATCAAATGGATAAATGCCCGAACGAACCGGAAACGAAAAACGGTTACATGGACGACGATGGCTGTCCGGACGTGAAACCGGCAGAAATAACCAGAAAACCGGAGGAGACTTTTGAAAAACCGGTCGTCTTTGAAGGCGTTACCTTCCGATCCGGCAGCCCTTATCTGCATCTGGATGCCAAAGCAGTTTTGGATAATATTGCCGATATGCTGAAAAAAAATCCCGGTATCAGGTTGGAAATCAATGGCTACACCGACAACCAGGGTTCACGCAAAGTGAATCTGGAACTCTCTTTGTATCGTGCCATCGCTGTAAAAAAATATCTGGTGAGTAAAGGTATTAAAGCTAATCGGTTGGAAGTGAACGGTCGCGGTCCGGATAATCCGGTGGCATCCAATGCTACCGAAGAAGGCAGACGCCAGAATCGCCGGATCGAATTTGTCAGGATCAAATAAAAGCGAATTAAAAATTCGGAAGGAGTAAAAAAATGCAGGAAATATTACCGAAAATATTCGAGTGGATTTCGGCATTCGGATTTAAAATCTTAGCGGCGATTGCTATTTTGGTGATCGGTAAAATCATAATCGGCAGCTTGAAAAAAATAACCGTAAAAGTAATGGAGAAGCGAAAAGTCGAGCCGACGATCAGCACATTTATAGCTTCTCTGCTAAAAACCACGCTTTGGGTTTTCGTAATTCTGGCAGCTTTAGCTCAGGTGGGAGTGCAGACTACTTCTTTCATGGCAGTGATCGGTGCAGCCGGTCTGGCGATCGGTTTAGCATTACAGGGATCCCTTTCCAACTTTGCTTCCGGTTTTTTGATCATTCTTTTCCGCCCGTTCAAAGTGGGCGATTTTGTGGATGCCGGCGGTATTTCCGGCGTCATTTCTCGTATCAATATATTCAACTCGGTTTTCAAAACTTTCGATAATAAACTGATCATCGTGCCCAATTCCAAAATTATGGATGGAACCATCACGAATTACACTGCCGAAGAGCAGCGTCGCGTCGATCTATCTTTCAGCGTTGCTTACAGTTCCGATATCCAAAAGGTAAAGGAAGTTTTGCAGGAAATCGTCGCCAAACACGAGTTGATCCTGAAAGAACCGGAACCGTTCATCAGACTGGCAGAAATGGCTGACAGCTCTCTCAATTTCAAGGTAAGAGTCTGGAGCAAAACAGACGATTATTGGACGATTTATTTCGATTTGCTGGAGCAGGTAAAAATTGCCTTCGATCAGAATGGCATAAATATTCCCTTCCCGCAAATGGATGTCCATTTAACGAATCAGGGGGAAAAGAAATGAGGAAAATTTTTGTTATTTTAGTCTTGCTGAGCTGGATTTTTGCCCTTTCGGCTCAGAATTCCGGAACCGGATTGGGCTTGATTTTGGGAGAACCGACAGGTGTTTGCGGTAAAATGTGGATCGGCAGCAACACCGCTTACGATGCAGCTGCTGCCTGGTCATTTGGCGATGAGTCAGCTTTGCATCTGCATGCCGATATGATTTTTCATAATTTTAAATTAATCGAAAGTAATCTTCCCGTCTATTATGGAATCGGAGTGCGGGTAAAATTGGCAGACGATCCGAAGCTCGGCGTCCGTATGCCGGTGGGCATCGATTATTTCATTCCAAATGCTCCTCTCGATGTCTTTTTCGAGATCGTTCCGATTTTAAACCTTATGCCGGAAACGGAATTCGGCATTAATAGCGGTTTAGGGCTGAGATATTTCTTTTAAAGGGGGATATATGAAAAAAATATTTATAAGCCTGATTTTTGTCTGTTTGGTGATCGGTCTGGCTGCCGAAGGCTGGCATACGGAAGCTGATGTTTCCCTGAATCTGAATCAAAATGAATACAGCGATAACTGGTCCGGCAGCGAGATGGGATCGATCTCCTGGGCTTTTAATGCCAACCTGCTGGCAGAAAAACAACTGACGAAAAAACTCAATGATAAAAATACTCTGAAACTGGCTTTCGGTCAGACTCACAGCCAATATCTCGATGAAACGAGCGGTGATAAAAAATGGGCAAAACCGGATAAAACCACCGACCAGATCGATTTTGAATCGATGTTCCGTTTTACTCTGGGAGCAGTGGTCGATCCTTTTGCCAGCATCAAATGGGAAAGTCAGTTCATCGATGAACGTGGCGATGAGATCAAGAACATCAATCCGAATATTTTTACCGAATCTTTCGGTGCGGTCCGTCTGTTTATCAAAGAAGAAAACAAAGAACTGAGTGCCCGTCTCGGCGCAGCTTTCAAACAATATTTAGACGGTTATCTGGAGGAAAGTACGAACGACGGTGGTCTGGAACTGGTGGGTGAATACAAATCTCCGCTGGCGAAAAATGCGATCAATTACAACACAACTCTAACTTTGTATAAAGCACTTTATTATTCACTTTCCGACGATGAAGACAATGCAGCTTATACGGATAATTGGGAAGCTGTTCGGATGAATTGGGAGCACATTTTCACCGCCGGCATTACCAAGATCATCAATTTGAATCTGTATTTCCAACTCATCTATGATGAGCGCATCGTGGATGAAATACAGTTTAAGGAAACGTTGGGTTTGGGCTTTACCTGGAAATTGATGTAGAAGAAAATTTATGGGAAGAGCCGGGTGAAAATCCGGCTCTTATTATTTTTTTGGAAGTGACGAAGTCTGCAGGACAAACTGCCGCTCGAATCAAAATTCGAGATCGATTTTATTTCTTTCCAGAAATTCGTAATATTGCGGAGCGGTGGCTTTGGAGACATTTCCCGCCGGTACGACCTTTACTTTGATCAGATTTTTGTAACCGGAGAGAGAATATTCTATTTCATCTTCCGCCGTTACGATGCTGCTGGCTTTGGCTATTTTACCGTTGATTTTTACCAAATTCAGATCGCAGGCTTTCTTTGCCATACTACGGGTTTTGATGAGACACACTTTGTTTAAATACTGATCGACACGCATTCTTTCTCCTCTGAAATCATGCTTTGATTTTCAACTCTTTAAAATATCCGGCACCTTTTATGCCAGCGTAACTGAACAGCGCAAATCCTGCAAAATCCTTTTTCCGAACCAACTTTATTTTATCCTGAATTTCCTTTGCCTGGTAGGCATCGCTGTTTTTCCAGGCTCGCAATCCCACGACGATTTTTTTATCGGAATTATAAGATTGCAGGTAGGAAAGATCGGCATCCAATTTCGGGGTGGAAGAGGTGTAGGACATGGTGTATGCCAGATCGATGTAATTTTTTTCCAGCCAGAACATCCAATCCTGAGAATACATATCGAGAGCATTTTGCCCGTCCGGGAAAACCGCTGCGGAAACGATCAAATTGGGTGAAATCTCTTTTGCCGTTTGCGAAACCCGCGCCACGAAACGCGTGATTTGATCGACCTTCCATTGCAGCCAGCTGTTGGCATCCTGATATTTTACTTCCGATTTATAAGTTTGTTTTGCCAGTTCATTGAATCCAAAATACATGCCCGGGTAGCGGACATAATCCAGATGAATGCCGTCAATGGCGTAATTCGTTACCACGTCGAGGATTACGTTCATGGTAAAATTCTGAACGGCGGGAATGCCGGGATCGAGAAAAGCACCCACATCATCCTGATATTTCATGCTTTCCTGGTTGAAATCGGAGGTGAGCCATTCGGGATGCTGAAAGTAAACATGACTCGAATCCAATCGGGTAAGATCGTGTCCGGTGATGATGAACGTGGCAAACCAGGCGTGCACTTCGATGCCTTTCTTTTCCGCTTTTTTGATCAGATATTCCAGCGGATCGAAGGAATTTTTTTGCAAAGCGAAATAGCGTTTTTCCGGGTTGGGAAAGCTGTCGTCGTGTTTATTCGGTTTGTAAGCGGCATCGCCGCGGTAGCGCACCTGAGCCATGATTTGAGTAAAATCCTGATTTTCGAGATCGGAAAACAGTGTATCGATCTGCTCGGCAGTGGTCATTTCCCAGATCGGCACCCAAAGTGCCCGCACTTCTGCCTGAACCAAATTTGCGGAAAGAAGCAAAATAAAAAAAAGCAAATATCTCATTATATTATGACCGTAAATCTTTGTTATCTTCTTTGATTGCAGTCAATTCTGCTTCCAATTGTCCGTCTGCGAGCAGAATTTCCACTTTGTCTTTCAGATGCAGTTCTTTGATGGAATGCACTAATTTTCTTTCTTTGCGCAGGAAGGCATAACCTCTCTGCAAAGCTTCCTGCGGCGAAAGTTCTTTCAATTGATTTTGCAAGATCGAAAGTCTGCTGTGCAGTTCTTTTGTCCTCAGCTTGGCAATATGGCTTAATCTAAGCGTCGATGCTTCCAGCCGTTGATGCATTTTTTGCAGTATATTTTGCGGATGATATTCCCTCAGCTTTTTCTCCAGTTCGTGCACTTCCAAGCGTCGTGAAAAGAGAGCTTGTTTGACGGCATATTGCATCGAATGCAGTTTAC
>DAISYT010000170.1:0-5355 GCA_036825175.1 Candidatus Cloacimonadota bacterium | reverse complement strand
ATCAGTCCGGCAGTTGCCGGATTCATATTACTTTTTCCAGGTTCTGATTATCGTAACTTCAGGATTTAGTTATACTAAAAAATAATCGTGAACTATAAACAAAAACGGCGACCTTGCAGTCGCCGTATCGATTTTACGATAGATTATTTTCCAGCCATCATATCATTCACATCGGTTTGAACATCGCCAATCGGTTTGATATTGAAGTTCTCCACCAGAACTTTTATTACATTGGGAGACAGAAATGCCGGCAGGGTCGGTCCCAAACGAATACCTTTCACACCGAGATAAAGCAGAGCCAATAGCACTGCGACGGCTTTTTGCTCATACCAGGCGATGTCGAAGGAAATCGGTAGCTCATTGATATCTTCTAATCCGAAAACCTCTTTCAGTTTCAGGGCGATCACAGCCATAGAATAACTGTCATTACACTGTCCGGCATCAAGTACACGCGGGATTCCACCTATATCCCCCAAATTCAATTTATTATAGCGATATTTTGCGCAACCGGCAGTCAGGATTACAGCATCATGGGGAAGTTCTTGCGCCACTTCGGTAAAGTAATTGCGGGTTTTATGACGTCCATCGCAGCCAGCCATCACGACAAAACGTTTGATGGCTCCGGATTTGACCGCATCGACTATTTTATCTGCTAAAGCCAGAACCTGATGATGAGCAAACCCACCCACTATTTTGCCGGTTTCTATCTCGACCGGAGGCTGACATTTTTGGGCTAATTCGATCAGCTTGCTGAAATCTTTGGCTTTGCCTTTTTTTCTATCCGGAATGTGAGTTATGCCCGGATATCCAGCCATACCGGTAGTGAAAATGCGGTCTTTGTAAGAATCTTTTACCGGAATAATGCAATTGGTCGTCATCAAGATTGGTCCGTTGAAGGTTTCAAAATCCTGATTTTGATGCCACCAGGAGCTGCCGTAATTTCCTACAAAATGTTTATATTTTTTGAAGGCAGGATAATAATTTGCCGGCAGCATTTCACTGTGTGTATAAACGTCCACGCCGCTACCTTCGGTTTGTTCCAGCAATTCTTCCAGATCTTTCAGATCGTGACCGGAAATCAAAATACCGGGATTATTCCGTACTCCGATATTTACTTCCGTGATTTCGGGATTGCCGTAGGTTTCCGTATTAGCTGCATCCAAAACAGCCATCGTATCCACGGTATATTTCCCGCATTCCAAAACCAACTTCACCAGATCATCTGCCGAAAGGCTGTCATCCAAAGTGGCGATGAGGGCTTTTTCGATGAACATGACTATCTCTTTGATTTCTTTGCCGAGTTGACGGGCATGATGAGCATAAGCTGCGATGCCTTTTAAACCGTAAGTGAGCAATTCCCGCAAGGAACGAATGTCTTCATTTTCGGTGTGTAAGACTCCCACTTTGGCAGCTTTCTCGTCGATATTATCATCGTTGATAAAAAAAACGGCGGCATCGTGATCGGCAAATTCTATGTTTTTCATACCCATTGCTGCTATTTTGTTTTTTCCCATCTCTCGCATTTTGATGGTTTCCTTAATTGAATTTACAAAAAATTCTCGATCAAAATTAGCATTTGTGATAGTGGAAAACAACATTCCCACGATGAAATCATCCATTTCATTACAACTTTCGGCGTACTGTTTACGGATTTCCCAAGTTGCCTTGGAACGGAATATCGCTAATCCTTTCAAAGCGTAGATCAGCAGATCCTGCAAATTTGCCACATCTCCCTTTTTGCCGCAAGCGCCGTTGATCGTGCAGCCTTTGTTCCCGATTGTTTCCTGACACTGAAAACAATACATTTTTCCTCCTTCCGGTCTCACCGGATTTTTTTTTGATCACCAAAACTTCTAATTCCTGATCGGAATGGCTATGAATGCTATGTAACATCTTGCCTTTTCATTCCGCGATATTTTCCAGTTCACAAGGAAGTTTCTGCTTTCCTGACAGCAAAATCCCCTTTCCCTAAAAATGATAAGTTTCACGTCAAAGAGTGTTGTAAGCGGTTTTAGGAATGTCCGTGCTTCTAACTCTCTAATTTTCATCATTTTCCCTTTGGCGCAGATTAACACTTATTCAGGTAAGACACCGCCTATATTCTCAAAAAAAATTAGACTAAATCAGATAATTTCGATTGTAGGAAAATGTCGTATATTTCCTGAGTAACGCTATTTAATCGCGTACCGAAAATACAAGTATTGAAAGCACATTTACTCTTGCCAAACGGGCAACCGTTCAAAGTAGTTTTACCATCGACAATTTCCACAACATCCAAAAAATTAATTTCTTCCAAAGAATGATTTAGTTCAAAACCACCGCTCGGTCCGCGTACCGACCTGACCAATCCGGCTTTGCTCATTTTTTGAAAAACCTTTGCCAGATGGGCTTCGGAAGCATTTAATACTTCTGCCAGCTTTTTTATGTTTACTCTCTCAGAAGCATTCTGAGCAATGTAAACCAATCCGTGCATTGCCAGAAAAGCTCCTTCGGAAACATTAATTAAACTTCTCATTTTTCATCTTCCTTTATTAGGTATTCAAATACCTGAATACCTGTTAATCTGTCAAAAGATTTCTGAGATTTTTTTTAGATTAGGTTTTTTATTGCAAATCAGTAAAAGGGATTGTCATCATGAATAAAAAAAAGGGAGTAATCATAAAAATTACTCCCTGTAAATTCTACTTAAATTTAGATTGCTTTTGTGGTGGTACCTTTCAGGGTATCAGACACCGGGCATCTTTCCTCGATCAGTTTTTTCAGATTTTCGATATTCTCTTGGGGAGAGGGAGAATCGATATTTATATGGAAACGAATTTCCTGAAATCCGTTACGAACATTCGGATTCTTTCCTAAAAATCCGTCTGTATCCAAATCACCTTCCAATTCGACAGAAATATCTTTCAACTCGACTTTACATAACCTGGCAAATGCTACGCCACAAATGACGAGGCAGCCGCCTAAAGCAGTAAGCACCATTTCTACCGGGTTCATGCCGGTATCACTGCCTCCTAATTGCTGCGGTTCATCCATTGTAACCTGGAAATTTCGTGTGCCTCCGGTTGCTACTAAACTTTTACCAGCCCAACCGACGTTTGATTTAAAAACTGTAACTGCCATTTTATCCTCCAATATTATTTTTCTAAATAAAGTATTTTCATAATGGCAAATGTCAAAAAAAAAATTACTGTTTTTCATTTCACCAAAAGGCTAAGACAAAGATATATGGTATGATAGCTGCTCAAAGAAAATGTGTGATATTATAAAAAATTGATCCACATCTTCGGATCAGATTGCCGTTAAACATTTAGTAAGAAAAAAAATGCAGAAGAAACGAAGAAAAACCATAAAAAAGTAACTGTTATGAGCAATGATTTCGGACTTATTTAAATTATTGGGAAGATGAGTTTTAACGCTAAATGAAATGTGCTAACTTTTTTCCAATTCCTGGGCAAATTCGGGAGCGGTAGTTCGATAAACATCATTTGTACTCATTTCCAGCTCCATGGCAATTTCTTCAGCGCCCCAAAAGTTCTTTTCCAGTTTTGCGATAAGAGCGCGACGAAATTCTTCACTGCCAAAACCGGTTTGCAAACGAAGGCTCTGGGTGATTATACGTTCCTTACCTTTTTGAAAATGTAGAACAAACGAAAGCGTGAAAGTGATAGCAGCGATAATAATGATGGCGATGATGATTAGAATGATACGGCTGGGAGAAAGGAAATCTTTTGTGGATTTCAGAAGTTGGCTACGGGATGATGTTTGCTGTTGTTGAACAACAATTAGCTCGTTTCTATTCACTTCTTCTGGAGGCATTTCGGCTTTCAGTTTATTTGCCATTTCCCGATAAGGTTTGGCTGTTTCCGGTTTGCCGGTGGCTTCAAAAAAAATGGCAAAACTTTCGTATTCGAGGTAAGTTTTCGGAGTTTTGGTGGCGTATATATCCAGGATCAGTTTGAAGACATCATCTTCGATCTCATAAGATTCCAGACTGTATTTTACACCGGTGGAAAGCTGATGCTCGCTGTTGACGGAAATGATCACCATCACTTTATCTTCCGTGGAATAATAATCGAAAGATTCGATGACGGAATTATCTGTAAATTGCTGATTTTGAATATTTATGTCTTTCCGGCATCCGGTGATATTCAGTTGGATATCATTTTCATTTTTGATGATTTTAAATTCGGGTCTGGAACTGAAAATAAGCACACTGCGGTCGATAACACCATAATTTTTATGGTACATATCGATAAAAATGTTTGCCGATGCCGAAGCAAACATTACAAGTAACAGCATCAATAACGCAGCTCTTTTCATTTCCACCTTTATGTTCTTTTCAATTTACTGTCACAAAACTTCGAATATTTCATTATTTTGTCAACAATAGAATTAAATTCACGCTATTTCCTTAATTTTCGGCGGGATGTGAGGATATTGTTGCGGATTTTCGGATTGTTTTTGTCCAGATTGTAGGCTTTGCTGAAATAGTTGTAAGCATTTCTGTAATCTTCCATCAGCATGTAAATGCTACCGAGATTATTGAGAATGTTAGGATTGTCCGGATGCAGCTCGTTGGCTTCCAACAACAGTTTTAAAGCTTCTTTATCATTTTTCTGTTCCAGACAGGCGGTGGCTGACATTAACAGCTTTTTGGCAGAGATATATTTTTCGCGAGCCACTTCGTCGGATACGAGAGAAAAGTAATTTTGATATGATTCGTGTCGTGGATTCGCTTCGGCCAAATGATGAAATATATTTTTGGCATCCTGCCATTTCTTCTGCATCATTTTGCATTCTGCCAGAGCCAGAAGATTCATTTCATTTCCGGAAAAATCGGATTGGATTTTTTCCAAATAAGATTCCGCAGTTTCGTATTCGGACATCGCCATCAGACAAAGAGCCAGATTGTAAATGTTCTCCGGCGATTCATTTTGTAGCACTATCTTCTGAAAAAGAGGAAAAGCTTTTTCAAACTTACCTTTGGCTAAAAGTTTTTGTCCTTTCTGACGCATTCTTTTAATTCTGAGCAGTTCGAAAAAGCTTTCCATAAGTTTTATTTATCTTCCTGATTTTGTTTGGCTGCTTCTGCTTTTGCTTTCGCTTCTGCTTTCTTTTGGGCGCGAATTTCTTTCAACGGATCGAAAATAGCGCCGGTGGGGCAGATGTCTGCGCACATGCCGCAATTGACGCACTTTTTTTCGTCCACGTCGACCGAGGCGCGTTTGACGATGCGTCCGTCCTGCAGTTCCGCCTCAACGTGCGTCAGGGCACCCTTGGGGCAGACAATTGGGCCAATTTGGCAGCCAACACAGCGGTCGAGATCCCACCGCATCAGGTAATTGCGCGTGACCA
>DAISYT010000169.1:0-5380 GCA_036825175.1 Candidatus Cloacimonadota bacterium | reverse complement strand
TAAAATTCCAATATTAACCGATTCTTTAGGAAAAATAAAAATTATTATATATATCACTAAACAGATTTTAAATCGAAAAGAGAAACAATTGAATACGAAATCCCATGAAAACCAAATCGATTTGATGGTTTATAAACTCTATGAACTTACTTACGAGGAAGCAAAGATAGTCGATCCGGAGTTGGATAAAGTTCTGGCGGAGTTTGGTTTGAGTAAAGCAGATTTTGAGCGGATGGGAGTTGAGGAGTTGGCGAAACTTGTCCCTGTCAAAGAGCTGGAGAAATCTTGTTGATTATACATTTTTACATTTCACTTTCACAGCAAATTTCACAACATTAAGAAAAATTTAAGAAATTTTAATAGCCATTAACTCATTGCAACATAAAATCTTATAAGATAAAAATGGTCGGGATGAGAAGATTTGAACTTCCGACCTTTCGGTCCCGAACCGAACGCGCTAACCGGACTGCGCTACATCCCGACAGAGCAAAATTTTGATTCCGTATTTTATTGTCAACTTTTCCGCATAAACTTTTAAAAATATCTACTAAGAATCAATAATTCCCTTGACTTATACAGCCTCTAAAATTGCATACCTTAAAATTTTTTTGTGGAGATAAAATATGAAAAAAGTGTTTTTTCTAATGTTATTATGCCCGATGTTAATTCTCAATGCTCTCAACGTGGATATCGATCAGCCGCAGATAGCTAACGGCATATTTCTCAATGAATTACCGGTAGAATTATCCATTGGTAATCCGCAGATTCCGTATGTTCCGGTAAAAATATTGCTTCCTATGGGTGAATCATTAACGCATATTCAGATTACTTTACAAAGCGAAAATTCGCTTCAGGCAGGAAATCTGGATTATGTACGCACCCCGCAACCGATGTCTGTAGTTCAACCGGATCAAACCAGAAAAAATGAGCAGACTTACAACACAAATGCGTTTTATCCCAACGAAGATTACCGTGTTTTGGGAACGCAGCGTTACAAAGGCTACGATCTGCTTCTGGTAAATCTTTTCCCGTATAAATACAATCCCGTTTCCGGTGAAGTCGTTTGGTATTCCCAGGCTGAAATTTCTTTCGACACGGCATACGACCACCGTCTCCGCGAAGAGCAGAATAGAAATCTGATCGTGAATTCGGAAGTTACTGCAGAATTGCATCGGGAAGTTTATAACAGACAGGCAATACATTCCTACCATAAGACCCAGACAGCATCTTCACGCACGCTTGTCGATCCGAACGATCCTTATTCCATGCTGATTATCACGGACGAAACCAGAGAACCTTATTTTGATGATTTCATCAGTTGGAAGATTTCTCACGGCGTTTCCACTTCTTTGTTTCTCACTTCCGATATCTATAACGAATATACCGGCGCGGATAATCCGGAAAAAATCAAGAATTTCATCATCGACGCTTATCAAACCTATTCCGCTACAGATACACCTTTGGAATACATTATTTTGGGTGGTGACGACGAGATAATTCCTATCAGAGGAGTATTTGTGGATGCCAATGGCACAATCGATGAACACATGCCTTGCGACGCTTATTTCTCTTGTCTGGATAACAATTGGGATGGCAATGGTAATGGTGTTTTCGGGGAAATTGCCGATAATGTGGATATGATCCCGGAAATTGCTATCGGTAGAATTCCGGCTGAAAGTGAATCCGAATTCAATCAATTCTTCCACAAAACTTATTATTACGTCGATCAAACCTCTTTCAGCAACGATGTTTTTTATGGTTTTGGCGAAAGTCTGAACAACAATCCTCAAACCTGGGGTGGCGATTATATGGATGCCGTTTTGGATGAAGTTCCATCGATCGAAGAAGATTATCATGTTTACAAACTTTATGAAAGAGAAGGCACTTTTAGTTCTCAGACTGTGAAAGATGCTATCGATAACGGAGTGGGCATTATCAACCACATGGGACATGCCAATCAATCTTATGTAATGGGACAATATACCAGTCAATGCGCTACCTACACCAATACCGAATACGGTTTTGCCTACACTCAGGGTTGTTATCCTGCCGCTTTCGATGAAGCTACCAGCATGGCTACGGAAAGTGTGGCAGAAAATATGGTTTTTGCCGAGGGTGGTTTGTTTGCATTCGTGGGAAATACCCGTTATGGCTGGTACAGTCCCGGCAGTACAAACGGACCTTCCCAGCCTTATGATATCGAGTTTTTCAAAGCTATTTTTACGAACGACATTCGTCAACTGGGGAAAGCTCTTAACGAATCACGTATCGTGCTGGCTAATCAGGCTGTTTCCAATGTTTATCTGCGTTGGGTGCATTACGAGCTGGTACTTTTCGGAGACCCATCCATCGAAGTGAAATATGCGAACGGCAGCTTCCCGTATATCGAACCAACCGATGTGGCTTATGATGATTCCGTTACCGGGGATGGCGATAATACTCCCAATCCGGGAGAAACGATCGAGATTTATGTAGAACTGGAAAATCAGGAAGGATGGGCAAACGCCATTGATGTGACAGCTTCTATAGAATTTAATGATCCCGCTATTCAGGTACTCACCGGTTCGATCAATTACGAATCGATTCCCTGCGGTACCACTGCTACATCCGATCCATTCGTCGTTCAGATTCCGCAGGAATGTAACTATGATTTTTATAACTATTCGATTACTGTGAATGCTCCGGTAGGAAATGGTGCATTTACCAAAAGTTTTGAACAGAGTTTTGAAGTGTCATTATTCCAACAAAACTGGCCCTGGACAACGATTAATTCCATCATCAGTAATCCGATGATTTATGATTTCGACGGCGATGGAACACCGAATCTGCTTCTGATCGATGCCGAGGCTAACATCAATTTATTGAATGCCGATACCAGCATCGTGAGTGGCTATCCCTGGTTAAATGAAGAGAATATCTGGAAAAGCACCGCTCTGGCAGATATTACCGGAGATGATCAGCCGGAAATTATCATCGCCAGCCGTACCGGCAGAATTTTCGCTTATGATAATACCGGAAATGAAGTGTTCAGCTATCAGGCTGATGAAGATCAGTTACTCACTCCGGTCGCTGCCGATATCGACGGTGATGGCGAGAGAGAAATTGTCAGCTTCGGTCTGGATAAAATCCTGAATCTGCTCAATCCGGACGGCACGATGGCGTCGAACTTCCCGGTGGTTTTACCGATGCTCTCCTTCTGTGAGATTGCAGCTGCCGATCTGAATGAAGATAATGCTGCCGAAATCATTATTGGCACTATGGATAACCAACTTCATGCCATCAATTATAATGGCTCGGAAAATGCCGGCTTCCCGGTTGTTCTGGATGCATCGATCTGCTCTGCTCCGATTGTTCTGAATAATCTGAAAATCGCCGTTGGAACCAATAATCATAAATTGGTCATTCTCGATAATAATGGCGTCATTCTTCTGCAAAAAGATACCGCAAGTAAGATTGCTGCCAGTCCGATCGCCGCCGATTTTGATAACGACGGCATCTTGGAAATAGCATATCTTACCATCAACGGAATTGCCAATATCATCGAGCAGGACGGCACCGAATTGAGCGGTTGGCCCATCCAAAATAACTGTACCTTCACCAACCCTCCGATCACAGCCGATATCGATAATGACAACGATCTGGAATTGCTTTACTTCAGCAGCAACAATAAGCTGTTCGTTTATCATCACGATGGTACGGAAGTGGCTTTTGCTCCCGTGCCTGTTAATTTGATCGGAAATACTCCCGCCAGCATCGAAGATGTCGATCTGGACGGTGATTTCGATGTAATCGCCGGAATTTCCACCGGTGCTTTCATCATCGATATCAAGTTGACGAAAGGCGTGAAAACCCCCTGGAAAACTTATCGCGGAAATTATTGTCGTACCGGATATTATAACGACAACGAACTGACTACGGAAGTGGGAGAAGTGCTGCCTCCCATCGCAAAAGCCTCTTTGAATCAGAATTTCCCGAATCCGTTCAATCCCAGCACCACCATTTCATTTGCATTGAATGAAAACGCTGTGGTCGATTTGGAAATTTACAATATCAAAGGGCAGAAAGTACGTTCTCTGGTTTCTTCCAAGCATCTGGAAAAAGGTGTAATAAACCTGCAATGGAACGGACATGATGATGCCGGCAAATCGGTGGGAACCGGTGTCTATTTCTATCAACTGCAAATCGATCATGAAACTATCGATACCAAAAAGTGTCTGTTACTGAAATAAACGTTAGAAAAATATGAAGGCGATCTGCGGATCGCCTTTTTTATTATTATGAATGTACTCGTCGATTTTTTGCAAAAAAAGAATGGAAAATCACTTCTGGAAAGATTCAGAAAACTGCCGGAAATCAGCATAAATACGATTCAGAGTTTGGAACGTGAATATCCGGAAGCACCGATCAAAGAATTATTAAAATTGGCAGAAATTCAACAAAAAAATCAAACGAAAATTCCGGAAATCAACGAAATGGTATTTTCTGAGAAAGGTGTTCAACAAGCCAGTTCGTCGCTGTTGGCATCATATCATGCTCTCAAATTCTCTTCTTTTCCCACCTGTGCCGACCTTTGTTGCGGTAACGGCATGGATCTGGTAAAAATTGCCGTCGGGAAAACCAGAGTTTACGCCGTGGATAATGATGAAACAGCTCTGGATTTCGCCCGATATAATGCGGAAGTTGCAGGTTTGAAGAATGTGATTTTTCTCTGTCAGCCTGCTGAGCAATTTGATCATTCTGTCGAGGCTATTTTTGCCGATCCGGACAGACGACCTTCCAACCAAAGAAAAGTCAAACCGGAAGAGATTACACCTGCATTGGGTGTGTTATTGGAATTGCGTAAGTTAACGGAAAATATGGCGATAAAACTTTCGCCTGCCATGGATTATCATAAATTGCCAATTCCTGTTGAACATACATTTGAATTTGTTTCCGAAAATGGTACTTTGAAAGAAATTCTGCTTTGTCTGGGAAGTTTGGCAACTCCCGGAGTCGTGCGCAAAGCCGTTCTGCTTCCACAAAATAAAACTCTTATCAACCGGAACATTTCGGTACCGGTTGTTCCGAAGGGCAAATACATCTTCGAGCCGGATAAAGCGATTATTCGTGCCGGTTTGGTGCAGGAATGCGCACAGGAATTGGGATTGAATCTTCTGAATGAAAGGCTTGCTCTTCTTACCGGCGATGCCTTCCTGCCAACGGATTTGGGACGATTCTATCAAATTCGGGAGCAATTCGATTATGATATCAAAAAATTGAAACAATACTGCCGGAACGAAAAGATCGGAGAGTTGGTGATAAAAACCCGCGGATTCCCACTCACGGTAGAAGAGCTTCGTCGTCGGGCAAAATTGAAATTGGCAGGTAAAAATAAAATGGT
>DAISYT010000168.1:0-5395 GCA_036825175.1 Candidatus Cloacimonadota bacterium | reverse complement strand
CCACATTCAGCAAGAAGAGAAGTTGGATGAAACGTGGAGTGCACGAAACATTAGCTGCATCTACTGAATAAGTAACAGGAGAAAATTATGAGTTTTATGAAAAACAAATTGAATTTGCTAGTTCTTATGTCATTATTAATTTTAAGTTGTAATTCAAATTTATTCCAAAGCGTTGATGATATCTGGAACGGAAGAGTATATACAATTCCCGAACTATTTGATAATGAACAAGCCGAAGATGGAGAAAGCTATCTAGTTGAAGGTTATATATATGAGTACAACTACTCAATCGAATACGAAGATTTCTTCTTGTTTCCTGAGCAAATATATAATCGCAACAAAACCTATTCAATGATTGATGTTACCGTAGTTAATCATATAGATTCCATATTTTCTAAAATAATTGAAGCTTTTGAAAATACCGATGAACATTGGATTAAGGTTACAATAAGAGCTAAGGCAAAAGAAGTTACAATTTATGGAAACGGTTGGTCAGATGATATATTTGTTTTGGAAGCAGATGCTTTAAAGGTGGATGATTAGTTTTAGCTAATATGTTCTTTAAAATAGAAACAATTATTTATAGTATATTAATTATAGAAGTGAGTGGTTTCTTTAGAACATCTTTTGAGGACTTATACACCTGACACCCGCATCGGCAGTTCGGTCTCGCAGTGTTTTCAGCAGTTAAAGACTTTATCTTTTTTTAAGATTTAGTCTTAAAAAAAAAACCTCGTTCCGATACAAAACACCGGGACGAGGTTGAAAAACCGAGGGTTTTCCGATTAATCTATGTCGAATTTTACACCTTGAGCAAGCTCCAGGCTGCCACCCCAGTTAATGGTATTTGTTTGACGTCTCATATAATTTTTCCAGGCATCGGAACCGGATTCGCGTCCACCGCCGGTTTCCTTTTCGCCACCAAAAGCACCGCCGATTTCTGCGCCGTTCGTAGCGATATTCACATTGGCGATACCGCAGTCCGAACCTTCGACGGAAAGGAATTTTTCGGAATAAGACAGTGAGTTGGTGAAGATGGCAGAAGACAAACCCTGCACCACGTTGTTGTGGATGGCGAGAGCGTCTTCGATCTTGTCATAACCAACGATATAGAGGATCGGAGCGAAAGTTTCTTCTTGCATGATGGGAAGGTCTTTCTCGGCTTCGATGATGGTGGGTTGCACGTAAAAACCTTTTTCGCAACCGGGAACCACAACTTTCTTGCCGCCGAAATGTACTTTGGCGCCGTCTTTCACTGCCAGATCGATGGCTTCCATCATGTTATCCACAGCTTTCTGATCGATCAGCGGACCCATAAGAATCGAGGGATTTTCCGGATTGCCGATACTGATCTGAGCGAATCCTTTTTTCATCTTGGCGATGACTTTATCTTTGATGGAATTCTGCACGATCAAACGGCGGGTGGAAGTACAACGCTGTCCGGCTGTTCCCACAGAACCGAAGGCAGCAGCTTTCACCGCCATGTCGATATCGGCGTCTTCAGTGATGATAATGGCATTATTCCCACCGAGTTCCAACAAAGCGCGTCCCAATCTTCTGGCTATCACTTCGTTGATTCTTTTTCCCATACGGCAACTGCCGGTAGCGGAAACCAGCGGAACTCGGGTATCGCTGGTCATGGCTTCACCCACTTCGTCGCCTTGGCCGATGATCAGGTTGAATACTCCTTCGATATCGTGTTTTTTCACGATCGGGCTGATGATATTCTGAACAGCAATAGCTGTGAGCGGAGTTTTGGAAGATGGTTTCCAGATGACTACATCACCGCAGATGGCAGCGAGCAGAGAATTCCAAGACCAAACGGCGACCGGGAAATTGAAAGCGGTAACGATACCGACGATTCCCAGCGGATGCCATTGTTCATACATGCGATGGGTAGGTCTTTCGCTGTGCATGGTAAGTCCGTAAAGCTGGCGGGAAAGTCCCACAGCAAAATCGGCGACATCGATCATTTCCTGAACTTCGCCTTGTCCTTCGGAAATGGTTTTCCCGGCTTCGTAAGTTACCAGTTTTCCCAATTCTGTTTTGTACTTAAGCAGAGTATCGCCGATTTCTCTGACGATCAAACCGCGTTTGGGAGCGGGGATCGATCTCCATTTCAGGAAAGCAGCCTGAGCTTTCTGAATAATCTTTTCATAATCATCCAAAGAAGCGCGTTTTACACTGGCAATTCGTTCACCGTTGATCGGAGAATAGGAAACCAGTTCTCTGCCGTTTGTCTCGAACCATTCTGTGCCGGTCGTAGCACCGGAGTTAACTTCTTTTATGCCTAATTTCTTTAATAATTCCTGCATATTTGTACCTCTGTTTTTATTTTTCTTTCATGAACGGATAATGATAATCCGTGGGTGGATTGTATGTTTCTTTTACGGTTCTGGGAGAAACCCAACGCAGCAGATTGGTGAGGGAACCGGCTTTGTCGTTTGTTCCGGAAGCTCTGCTACCGCCGAACGGCTGCTGACCGACCACTGCACCGGTGGGTTTATCGTTAACATAGAAATTACCGGCGGCATGACGTAAAACGTCCATGGCTTTGACGATGGCATAACGATCCTGGGCGAAAACGGCGCCGGTAAGACCGTAAGGCGATGTATTGTCGCATAATTCCAAAACCTGATCGAATTCTTTTGCCGGGTAAACATAAACGGTCAGGATCGGAGCGAAAATTTCTTCTTCGATGGATTTGAAATGCGGATTTGTGGTGAGAATGATGGTGGGAGCTACGAAATATCCTGTGCTGTCATCGCAATTGCCACCGACCACGATTTCTGCATCGTCGGCTTTGCGGGCATATTCGATGTAGGAAACGGATTTGTCGAAAGAAGCTTTGTCGATCACGGCATTCATGAAGCAACTGAAATCCTGCGGTGGTCCGAGTTTGATGTCTTTCATCGTTTCGATAACCTGCTCTTTCAAGGATGGCCACATAGTATCGGGAATATAAATTCGGGAAAGAGCGGAACATTTTTGTCCCTGATATTCAAAAGCGCCGCGCACGATAGCCGTGCACAGAGCGTCCTGATCGGCGGATTCATGAGCCACGATAAAGTCTTTTCCACCCGTTTCACCTACGATGCGCGGATAAGTTTTATAATTTCTTATATTGGCACCGATGCGTTCCCACAAATGGCAAAATACATCTGTGCTGCCGGTGAAATGCAGTCCGGCAAACAGTTTGGAACTGAGAATGGTGTCGGCAATTTCCGAGCCTTTTCCCGGCAGGAAGTTGATGACTCCGGCTGGTAATCCTGCTTCTTCCAAAATCTTCATGATGAAATAATTGGAGAAGACGGCTGTCTGAGCGGGTTTCCACAGAACCACATTTCCCATAAGAGCGGGGGAGGTGGGCAGGTTTCCGGCGATGGAAGTGAAATTGAAAGGAGTTAAGGCAAATACGAATCCTTCCAGAGCGCGGTATTCCAGGAAATTCAAAGTGCCGCGGGGTGAGTAAGTAGGCTGCTGTTTGAACATTTCCTGCATGTAATAAGGATTGAATCTCCAGAAATCAGCCAATTCTGCGGCGGAATCGATCTCTGCCTGATAAACGTTTTTACTCTGATTGAGCATGGTAGCTGCGTTCAAAGTATGACGATATTTAGTGGTTAATAATTCGGCTGCTTTCGTGAAAATGGTAGCTTTCATGGAGAAGGGCATATTTTCCCAATCGGCTTTGGCTTTTTGGGAAGCTTCGATAGCCATTTCCACTTCTTTTTTACCGGCTTTATGGAATTTTGCCAGAACATGCTGATGGTTGTGCGGTTCGATGCAGTAACCAAAATTTCCGGTGCGTACTTCCTTTCCACCGATGATCAGCGGAATTTCCAGATTCAGATTTGCCAGTCTGTCCAATTCTTTTTTCAGGGCAGCTCTTTCCGCAGAACCGGGTGCATAACCATAAAGCGGTTCATTTTGCGGAACTTTGAAATCAACTAACGCATTAAGCATTTTTTCCTCCAAATTTATTTTTTTACGAGTTTTACATGATAATCACTTCTTTTTCAGGGGTGAGAAAGGATGGATTCTGTGCTGCAAAATTACCCCCAATTCACTCTATATGCTTGCCATTTCCACCTAGGGAATGCACTTCAAATCTCATGCGCACCTTTCGGAACGGCTTTTCAGCTTTCCGGCGGTGATCAGGTAGATCGAACTAACCTCTTAATCACCCGATGCCTAGTCACGTTTTTTACTTTTATCTTTTTCGTCAAGCCCTGTGACCAAAATTTAAAAACATCGGTTTTTATCCGAATCTGCGGGCTGTTGGGAAGTTGGCTTTGGGCAGGAAAAGGAAATATTTTTTTGTTCGTAAATTGAATACTTTGAACAGAAATGATTTGACAGTACAAGGCTCAATTTATGAATTCAAAAGTACATTTTTATAAAAACATCTGATACTGAAAAAAGTGTGATTGAGTATCAAGGGGAAAAGAAAATAAATGGAAAAGAAACAATATCCTATTTTGGAATTTGATGAAACCAAAGAAGCTGTTATCGAACCGTCGATAATCTTTAAATCACGCGAAGAATTTAAATTCTGTGTTATTACTTTTTTTAGAGATATCATCGAATTATGGAAAAAAGAAAATAAGCTGAAAGAAGTTATTTGCCTTCATAGTGAAACAATTGATTTTCCAATCTACGAAGTTATCGGCTTCGATAAGAAAATACATGTAGTTTTATGTTGCATAGGTTCCGCAGGAGCAGCCGGATTGTTGGAAGAATTGATAGGGCTTGGCTTTAAAAAATTTATTGTTTGCGGAGGCGCGGGCGTACTGCAAAAAGATATTGCCGTCGGTCATCTGATTATACCGGTTTCGGCTATCAGAGATGAAGGCGTTTCTTACCATTATATTAAACCTTCCAGAAAAGTGGAATGCAATCCCAAAGTTGTTGCAACTATCGAAAACGATTTTCGCAAGCACCACATAGAATTCATCAAAGCCATAACCTGGACGACCGATGCTTTTTATCGGGAAACGAAGAATAAAATTGAACTGCGCAAAGCTGAAGGATGTGTTACTGTGGAAATGGAAGCTGCTGCTTTATTTTCAGTTGCCCAATTCCGCCATATAGAACTCGGTTACATTTTGTATGGCGGAGATGATTTAAGTAACGAGAAATGGGATAGCAGAAGGTGGTGCAGCCGTTCTGAAATCAGAAATAATCTTCTCGAAATTTCAATGAGAATTTGTTTAAGTTTATGATATACATTTAAAAAGCCGTCCGGCAACTGCCGGAACGGCTTTTTTTTATGCTCACAATTTATTTATTTAACTCTGAAAGTGTTGGCAGCAAGCATTCTCGAAAGAAACCAGCCTTCGGCTGGCAAACCTTTTCAGAGTATTCCCTCCTTCTCAAATCGTGTCCTTTGTGT
>DAISYT010000167.1:0-5418 GCA_036825175.1 Candidatus Cloacimonadota bacterium | reverse complement strand
CCACGCGACCAAATAATGAATCGCCTCGTTTTCCGTAACGGATGTAATAAATTTTATTTACGTAATCATCGAACTCATCCCAATCTTCTTCACGAATGTCACCGTTACTGTCGATGAGCAGATCGACATCCAATCCGATCCCGATCTTACCAAAAACCACTTCCGGTTGCAGCCTGATCTGTGTGTAAGTCGTTTCGCCGAACATCACGGTTCCCACGCCGCCGCCCATATTGAACGGCTTGCTACTTTCTTCCGTTTGAGCCAATAATAATGTACCGGAAACTAAAATTACAAAAAACAAAATCGATATTCTTCTCAGCATTTGTCCTCCCAACTATTTTTAATCGAAAGAAAAATCGGAAAGATGATTCTGTATGTCAAGTTTTAATAGTAGGAACGCAGAAATGAGCAGTAAAAACATTTATGGACAAAAAGCCGGATAAAAATTTCCTGAACTGCATAAATAGAATGAGTTCTGCATAATAGCGTGTTTTTCCGGAAATTAAATATTTTCAGGTCATCGCGTCCGGCAACTGCCGGATGATGTTACAATCGAAGCAATCTATCAGAAAATAAGTTAGTTATGAATTTGGATTGCTTCGAGAGAATTTCTTCGTAAGAATTCTCGCAATGACGTTGTTCGTATTATGCAGAATTCATCATAAATAGATTTTGAGGAGAATATGCAGTACGAATTTTTAGCAAAATGGGTGAAAGAAAATCCGATTGATAATCTGATCGTGCAATCGATACAACGTTTTGAAGATCAATATGTTATCAACTTCCTGCGCAGGAAAGAACGATTGCAAATCTGTCTGGCAGACGAGAGCTTCTGTTTTTTTACTACACGCCGTGATTTATCTTTTACATCCAGAAAAGAGCTGCATTTGTTCGATCAAAAATTAGCCGACGCCAGATTACAGGAACTTCATATTTCGGATGACGACCGCATCATCTTCTGCAAATTCGGCTTGATCGATGTGTTCAATCAGCATCAGGAATACACACTTATTTTGGAACTGATTCCACGCTACCAGAACATCATCTTAATCCAAAATAATCTGATCGTCGATTGTTTGAAAAAAGTGAGTTTCGCCGAAAATACACAGCGTCAGATATTGCCGGGATTGATTTACTCACCTCCGCCATCCGGTTTTAAGGTCGTGAAGAAGGCGGTGGTATATCCGCTGAAAATCAACGAGAAACTCAAACTCATTCCCGCGGAATCGGGTGGATTCGAGAGAATAAATGCTGCTTTTGAAGCTTTGTATTATGACGGATTTTTGATAAAACGAAAAGAGCAACTGATTCAAAAACAGGCAGCCATTTTGCACAAACAGATCGATCAGAAACAAAGAAAGCTGGAAAAATTGGAAGCGGAATTAGCATCCACTTCACAGGAATCCGAATGGCTACAGAAGGCAGAACTGTTGAAAGCAAACTTGCATCTGATAAAAACCGGTATGAAGCAAATTGCGGTGAAGAACTATTTTCAGGATGATTTTCCCGAAATCGAAATCGCTCTGGATGAAACGAAAACGCCACGTCAGAACATGGACAATTTCTTTAAAAAATATCGCAAAGCCCGGGATGGAAAAAACAAAATTTCACAGCAGATCGAAATAACGGCAAACGAAATCGATAAACTGCAAAAACAGCTCGATCAGCAGGGAACAAATGTTTTTTTATCGGAAAAAAACAATTCCCAACAACTCGCGGAATCCGTTCCAACCGAGAACTATAAGAAGTTGAAAGTGGATGAAAATTGGGAAATTTATATCGGGCGTACCAGCCGGGAAAATGATTTTCTTACCACGAAACTGGCAAAGCCGCACGATTGGTGGTTTCATACCCGCATTTTCCGGGGAACGCACGTTATCTTGCGTAATCTGAGAAAAAATGAACTTCCCGAAAACCTGAAACTGCTTTGTTGCCGCCTGGCAGCGTATTACAGCAAAGCCAAGAAATCCGGGAATGTGCCCGTGGATTTTACGGAAATCCGGTATGTTCGCAAACCGCGCGGAGCTGTCCCCGGTTACGTAACTTATACCAACCAGAAAACGCTTTACGTCGATCCCATCAGCCTGCGGGCAGCCAAAGAACAACTGAATTAATGCTGGACAAAAAAAGCCGGAGGCAAAATTAGTCCACCAACTTGGTCGAAAAACACACAAAAAATGGAAAAATTACCAAGTAAAATTTAAGGTGGTAAACATGATGAAAGGAATAGTCTTGTTAAGTGGCGGAATGGACAGCCTGGTAACGGCGGCTATCGCCCGGAAAGAATGCGATGAAATTTATTTTTTGCACGTAAATTACGGTCAAAGAACCGAGGTGCGGGAATTACGTTCCTTCCGCAAAATGAAAGACTACTTCAAACCGAAAGATGTGCTTATCGCCGATCTGACCTATCTTACGCAAATCGGCGGTTCCAGCCTCACGGATGCAAATATCGATGTTCCCGATTATCAGGGCAGCAAAGAAATACCTAATACTTATGTGCCTTTCCGCAATACTCACATGATCGCCATCGCGGTGAGTTGGGCTGAGATTATTGGAGCGGGAAGAGTTTACATTGGTGCTGTGGAAGAAGACAGTTCCGGTTATCCGGATTGTCGTGAAAAGTATTATAAGGCGTTGCAGAAAGCTGTGAATGAAGGCACGAAAGACGATACGAAAATCGAATTGATGACGCCGATCATTCATAAACGAAAAGCGGAAATTGTGAAACTGGGCACAGAACTGAATGCTCCGTTCGATCTCAGCTGGAGTTGTTATCGCAACAATGATATCGCCTGTGGCAAATGCGATAGTTGCGTTTTGCGGGTGAATGCTTTTAAAGAAGCCGGCATCAAGGATCCGATTCCTTACGAAATCGAATTAAATTGGTAGAATTATAAAGTAAATTTCTGTTTACTAATTACTATTTACTGCTTACTGCTAACTGCTAACTGCTAACTGCTAACTGCTTACTGATTTAAGAAAGAAAGAGCCGATCATTATGAATAAAGACATTCACATGAAAAAAATTAAAATCATTGGAGCAGGTTTGGCTGGCTGCGAAGCTGCTTTGCAACTGGCGGATGCCGGCTGGCAGGTTCGTCTTTTTGAGATGCGACCATCACAAATGACGCCGGCTCATAAAACGGATAAATTCGCCGAAATTGTTTGCAGCAACTCTTTTAAATCGAATCTGATCTCGACGGCTTCCGGTTTGCTGAAAGCAGAAATGAAAATGCTTGGCTGCAAATTGCTTTCCGTTGCCGCGGAATGCAGCGTTCCAGCCGGAAATGCGCTGGCAGTGGATCGGGATCGATTTTCCGAAGCAGTGACAAAAGCCATTTCTCAGCATCCGAATATAGAAATTGGGCGGGAAGAGGTGGCGGTTTTGACGGATGAACCGACGATAATTGCCACGGGACCGCTTACTTCGCCTGCACTTACCAAGCATCTCGTCGATCTGATCGGGGAAGAACAGCTCTATTTCTTCGATGCCATCGCTCCCATCGTGGATGCCGAAAGCCTCGATTATAGCATCGTTTACCGCAAGACCCGCTATGATAAAGGCGAAGCGGATTATTTGAATTGTCCTTTCACAAAAGAAGAATATTACGAATTTGTCGGGGCACTGAATGCGGGGGAGAAGCATGCCGCTCATGAGTTCGAATCCGAGTTTTTCCAAAATATTAAATTCCAGTTTTATGAAAATTGTACTCCCATCGAGGAATTGGCGAGAAGAGGAAAAGATACGCTCAGCTTCGGTGTGATGCGACCGGTGGGCTTGGAAGACCCGAAAACAGGAAAACGTCCCTTTGCCGTGATCCAGTTGCGTTCCGAAAATGCTCAGAACACTTCGTACAATTTGGTCGGCTGCCAAACGATGCTGCAATACGGCGAACAGAAGAGGATCTTCCGCCTGATTCCCGGATTGCATAATGCTGAATTTTTACGTTTCGGCTCCATTCATCGTAATTCTTTTTTGAATGCTCCGCGTATTTTAAATGAAAATCTGTCGCTGAAGGCAAAACCGAACGTCTTTATCGCCGGGCAGTTAGCCGGAGTGGAAGGTTATGTGGAATCGATTCTGGGCGGATTGCTGGCAGCAAAAAGCATAATACCAAGTGCTGCCATTGGACATTCCGTTTCAAATATCCTCTCTGTTTTGCCTGAAACAACGATCAGCGGACAGCTCTGGCGGCATTTGATCACTCCCAACGAGAATTTCCAGCCGATGAATGCTAATTTCGGTTTACTGCCACCTTTCACACAAAAAATAAAAGATAAATCCCTAAAAAAGCAAATGCTGGCAGAGAGAAGCCTGGCAGATTTAAAAGAGACTCTGGCAGGAATTCACTCATAGTTCCTATGCGTGAACGCATAGGCTATTGATAGCATGATAAATTTTGGATGGTTGTTGGTTGATGACGTGATAATTATTTGAAAAATAATCAAATAGCCTGGGCATTCATGCCCAGGAAAAGAATAACGCCGTGAACGGCGTGGAGAATTTTTTTTTTCTCGCAGAAGGCCTACGCCTGAAGGCGTAGGCTATTGAGAGCATGGGGAAAATTGGGGATTCGTCGTTTTTTGTTCCTATGCGTGAACGCATAGGCTATTGAAGGCGTAGGCTATTATCGCTTTGGCTTTGAGGATAGTTTATTTCCTCAAATTTGCTTATTTTCCCATTTTCCTTTCCTAACCTCCATTTCACCAAATCATTTGACAAGCATCCGCTTCCCAAAAGATTGTCCAAACTTGAGGATGAAAGATAATGAAAAAGCATATATTAGGTAAACTGTTTGGTAACAGACTAGAAAGAGAATTGAAGAAATATCTTCCTATCGTGGAAGAAATTAATCATATTTTTGATTCACTTTCTGAGAAGTCGGACGACGGACTGCGTTCCCGCATAAAGGAAATCAGGCAAGCGATCCGCACCGAGCTGGAACCATTGGAAAATGAAATAAAAGAAGCTTACGACCGCTATCAGGCAGAAGATAACGAGAGCGAAAAAAATATTATCGGCAATGAGATCGACCGGCTGGAAAAAGCACTGAAAGCCCGCAATCAGGAATTGCTCGATGCAAATATGCCGGAGGTTTTTGCCATCGTCAAAGATACCTGCCGCCGTCTGTTGGGCTACGAATATGAAGTGCGCGGCAACAAAACAAAATGGGAAATGGTACCGTTCGATGTGCAGTTGATCGGCGCTATCGTGCTGCATAAAGGCGTGATTGCCGAGATGGCAACCGGAGAAGGAAAAACTCTGGTGGCAACTTTGCCGTTGTTTTTGAATGCTCTTTTGGGACAAGGTGCCCATCTGATCACGGTGAACGACTACCTGGCTCAGCGTGACTCCGAATGGATGACGCCAATCTTTGAATTTCACGGTTTGGAAGTGGGCTGCATTACCACCGG
>DAISYT010000166.1:0-5421 GCA_036825175.1 Candidatus Cloacimonadota bacterium | reverse complement strand
ACAGGTAAGCGTTTCCGTTACGAATAATATTGTCGATTTTAGTTTGGAACCACTCGATGACGGAACGTTTGAAAATGCCACACTCGGTGGCTGCTGGATTTTGTCGGGAGATGCCGATTGGTATGTGGATAATTCCACCTCTGCTTCCGGTAGCTTCTCAATCCGTTCCGGCGAGATAAACGACGATGAATCTTCCACGATCTCACTTCCCTTTTATTGCGGTGTGAATGATGTGATTTCTTTTAGTTACAAAGTCTCTTCGGAAGCCAATTACGATTATTTGAAATTCTATATAGATAATGAATTGCAGGATGCTTGGAGCGGAAATGCCGGTTGGCTGAATGCCGAATATAATGCTTCTGCCGGGAATCATGTTTTCCGCTGGCAATATGCCAAAGACGGCGGTGTGTCGTCTGGTTCGGATTGTGCCTGGCTCGATGATATTGTCCTACCTGCCGGAAACTATTTATATCCTCCTACTGCCTTATCGTACGCAATTCCCTCTCCGCAAACGGGAGAGTTGTGGCTGATCAATCTGGGTTGGGAAGAGCCACTCAATCCCGTTTTTCTGGGATATAATTTATACAAAAATGGCGAGCTTCTCAATACTTCGTTGATTTCGGAAGCAGAATATACCGATCAGGAATTTTACGGCACAGCTGTTCAATATTTTGTGACTGCGGTTTATCAGAATGGAGAATCTGCTTCATCCAATCTGGTAGAAATAAATGAAGGAGACTGGCCCCTCGGCACGGATGGACAGATTGTATCTTACACAACCGAGTTTATCGGAAATTTCCCCAATCCGTTCAATCCTGAAACGACCTTGAAATTCAGTCTGGCGAATGCAGCAAAAGTGGAATTTTGCATCTATAACATCAAAGGGCAATTGGTTAGTCGTTTGCTAAATGACAAGTTATCTGCCGGTGTTCATTCCATCATTTGGAACGGACGAGATGCCGGAGGTAAAGCCGTTTCTTCCGGGATTTATTTTGCCAGGATGAACGTTCATAACAATGAGCTTGACTATAATAATGTGAAAAAAATAATCCTCCTGAAATAAGGAGAGTTATGAAGAAAATAATTATTGTTACTGTTTTCATTTTTTCTGTTTTGTATCTGATTGCAGAACAAAATGAATACTATTTCAGAAGCCGTTATACCGGGAGAAAACAGATTTCTGCTCTTACCATGCTGGTTTCCATCGATGATGTAAAAGACGGTTATATTTATGCTTATGCGAACGATGAGCAATTGAAGCAGTTTTATAATCAGGGTTTTACCTGTGAAATATTACCTCACCCCGGTACTTTATACAAACCGGTTATGACGGATGAATATCGCAATGTGGAAACATGGCAGAATTATCCCACCTATGATGCTTATGTCGCTTTGATGTATCAATTCCAAACAGATTACCCCGATTTATGTCAGGTGGAAAGTCTCGGCAGCTCCGTGAACGGGCGGGAAATATTGATCGCAAAAATTTCAGATAATGTGCAAACCGATGAAACAGAACCGGAATTTCTTTATGTGTCCAGTATGCACGGCGACGAAACTACCGGCTATATCCTGCTTCTGGATTTGATGGAATACCTGCTGCAAAATTATAATGTGATTCCGCGGGTGACGAATCTCGTGGATAACATGGAAATCTGGATCAGTCCGCTGCAAAATCCCGATGGAACGTATAATGGCGGAAATAACACGGTCTTCAATTCGATCAGATTTAATGGTAATAGTATCGATCTGAACCGCAATTTCCCCGATCCGCAATATGGCGATCATCCCGATGGCAATGACTGGCAGCCGGAAACTATCCTGATGATGGATTTCGCTGCTGCACATCACATCGCGATGGGGGCTAATTATCACGGCGGCGCAGAGTTGGTGAATTATCCCTGGGATTGCTGGCTGAGAATACATCCTGATGATGACTGGTATATTTATACTTCCACCCTGTATGCTGCCACAGCTCAGGCAAACAGTCCTGCCGGCTACATGACGGATGAGAATAACGGCATAACCAATGGCTTCGCCTGGTATGAATGTCATGGCGGACGTCAGGATTATATGAATTATTTTCAATATACCCGGGAAGTCACCATCGAAATTTCTCATACGAAAACCCTTCCGGAAAACCAATTGCTAAATTACTGGGAATATAATCGGGAAGCCATGTTGCTTTATCTGGAAGAATGTAGGTATGGCGTGCATGGAATCGTGACGAATCAGAGCGGTGCCCCGTTACAGGCAAAAATCGAAGTTGTGGATCATGATACCGACCATTCGCAGGTTTATTCCGATCCCGATTTGGGAGATTATCATCGTTTGCTGGCAGAAGGAACTTATGACCTGGAAGTTTCCGCTTTTGGTTATTTACCGGAACATTACACCGGATTAACCGTCATCGCAGGTGCAACTATAGACCTGGATTTCAGTTTGGAATCGGCTCCGTTGTATAACGTTTCCGGTCAGGTGGAAGACAGCTCCAATCATCATCCGGTGGGCAATGCACTGATCGAATTTGTGGATACACCACTCGATCCCGTTTATACCTGTCCATTAGGTTCATACCAAATTAACGATGTCCCGGAAGGAACTTATCAGGTTGAAATTACCACAGAAAATTATTTCGTTTTGTATGCGGAAATCGAGGTGGATGCAAATAATACGATTCACGATTTTTCGCTTTTACCCTGCTCGACCGAAGATTTTGAAAGCGGAGATTTTTCGAATTATGAGTGGCAGTTTAGCGGAAGCGCCAACTGGAATGTCGAATCGAGTGTCGTTTATGAAGGCAGTTATTCGGCAGTTTCCGGTACCATTACTCATAACCAGGAATCGACTTTGTACCTCGATTATGATACTCCGACCGACAGTAAAATAAACTTTTTCCTAAAAGTATACTCAGAAAGCGGTTACGATTTTTTAAAATTTTATATCGATAATGAATTGATCCAATCCTGGTCGGGTTATGTCGATTGGCAAGATTATGAGTACGATGTTACGATCGGCTCACATCAGTTCAAATGGCAATATACAAAAGATGGAAGTATGAGCGTGGGCTCGGATTGCGCCTGGCTGGATTTCATTTCGTTTCCATACTCCGGCATGAACGCACCTGCACTGCCTGTTGCTCCGTCAGCTATTTTGAAGGGAAACTATCCTAATCCGTTCAATCCTGAAACGACGATAAGCTTTACAATCACGAATTCACACGAATCGACTCGAATCGAAGTGTATAATCTGAAAGGACAAAAAGTGAAAATGCTGGTTAACGAAATTCTTCCAACCGGACAACACGAAGCAGTTTGGAATGGTACGGACGACAACGGAAAAGCCGTTTCCAGCGGCGTTTATTTCTATCAAATGAAAAGCGGAAATTATCAGAAAACGAAGAAAATGATTTTGTTGAAATAATATACAGATTTTTCCGCCAAACGCAGCATGCTTGAAATAGCTTCATACAGGGTGATTTACCGGAACGGAGTTTTTTTGAATATTCACGAGAAACAAGAACCAATCCACTTTCGGTGAATGTTTGTTATTTGTTTCCATACGATAAAATAATTGACACTAAAAAGCTGTCTAAGTAAACGTGAAACCGTAATTAATCTGATTTCGGACTAATTATAAAGGTGAAAAAACAGAAGAAAACGGAGGTGAGCGATGCAGAGATTTTTATTACTTTTAGTTGTTTTAGTATGCCTGATTGGATGTGACGACCGTTCAACCGATCCAGATAATATGTTATGGTCATGGGTGCACGTATATGAAAATGGTACAATGATTTTCGATGAAACTCTCGATGTGATCGACGATGGTAATAGCGTAACGCTGCCGCTGTCAAATGGCACCGAAGTACTTTTGAAAAAATATGTAAATATTCAATATGCTGATGACCGTTCCCAAGAAGATGATAATGAAATTAGTCGTGATTATATCATTCTCGCCGAGAAGAATGATTACATCACCAGACATTATCAATGTTCTTATCAGGATACGATTATCATCGATGCCGTCGGAGATTTCTCACCCGTTCCTTCCGGAATTATTTCCGGTACTTTCTTGGACGGTGACCATTATCCGAATACCAACAATTCTTTCTTTGTATTGCATGATTCCACGATTGTGGCAGGAATCTCCACCAATGTTTTCGGCTATTTTGAAAACGATTCTCTGAGTTTTGGCAATTACCGAATCGTCGATGAAGATTTTTATCCGGACAGCCTGGGCACGAACGTGAATATTACTAAATATTACGATGATTATATTATAGATTAATTATTCTGTTCTGGTAAGTATAAGTAGCTGATAAACAAGGAAATATGGTAAAATATGGGGCGGAGTAACCACGTCATATTTTATATTTTTTAGCAGCGCACGATACGAACAAATCGGGATTGGTGTTTATCATTTAAAAGCTCAATCTATATGCCCTTTTTCCTGTCGATTCTTTCAACGAATTGAACATTTAAATAAAATATTCAAAAATTAAGTTGACATCATTTCCCTGCTCAAATTTTTGAACGCATAAATAAAAATTTAAAAAAAGGAGGTTTAATGGACCGTCGCGATGAAATTCTGACTGCCGCTCAGCATGCTTTTCTCAAATACGGTATCGAAAAAATTACTTTAGATGACATCGCCGGAGAGTGCGGAATCAAGAAAACAGCGATCTACTACTATTTCAAAAGCAAAGAAGACATTGTAGCCGAAATGCTCAAACAGCAAATCAATGCAATTCAGCTATCTGTCTCGGAGAAAGTCGATCAGTCCAAAACGGTGCGTGAGAAACTGCATTCTTTCATGAAAACGAAGATTATCGTTATGCAGGACAATCTGCCATTAATGAAATTACTCCAAAATGAGTATTTGCCGAACAAGGTAAAACAAATTCTGCTAGAAAAAAGCCAAGACATGCGGGATTTTGATTTTCACCTGGTAAGGGAAATCATTAAACAGGGAATTCAAAATCACAAAGTTTCATGCGAGTTGAACGACTCACTGGTTTTGATGATCCTGGGAGTGACCTACAGAACGTTCTTCGGCAGATTCATGGAGAACGCAAATTGGGACACCGATGAGATGATCGATACAGCAATCGAAGTAATATTTAACGGAATTGGATAAAAGAGGATTAACTATGAAAAAGAAGTATTTTGTATTATTCGCGTCGATTCTGGCGTTCTCGCTGGCTGCTCAGACGTCGCTTTCTCTGCAGGATTGTCTGGATCTTGCCAGGCAGAACAATAAAGACCTGCTCAAAGCGAAAGAAGATGTGGCTATTTATCGACAGGAATACAATCAGGTACGCGGGAATTTATTGCCGCAAATAACGTTATCAGGCGGATATCAGTTCAAGCAGACCAGAATCCCGGATTCATCTCTACTGGGATTTAAATTCGTCGATCTGGT
>DAISYT010000165.1:0-5425 GCA_036825175.1 Candidatus Cloacimonadota bacterium | reverse complement strand
CACCGATTCCAGCGTTCTGCCACGTTCTTTGATGTCACGCACAATGCGGCGCAGAATGCGCACATCGGCATCCGTATCCACGAAGATTTTTATATCCATCAGATCGCGCAGAGCCGGATTTTCAAAAATCAGGATTCCTTCCACGATGATGATTCGGGAAGGAGTTTTGGTAATGGTTTCGCTGGTTCGCATGTGAGTTTTAAAATCATATACCGGCATTTGGATGGGAATCGATTTCTTGAGCAGCGAAACGTGCTCTACAAACAGATTCATGTCGAAAGAAGCCGGATGATCGAAATTGATTTCCCGCCGTTCTTCCGTTGAAAGGTGCCCGAAATTACAATAATAATTATCCTGCTGAATAATAGTAATATTGCCCTCGACCTGTTTTTGAATGGCGTGAGTGATAGTACTTTTACCGGAACCTGTTCCTCCGGCAATGCCGATTACCACGGGATTTGACATAGAAATTCTCCCTTTATTCTACAAACTTCCCCTGAAAACGGATATCTCCAATCCGGCATCCAGAGGCAACGTCATGCTCTCAAAACGCTTGTCCGATTTAATGAAGTCAAGATATTCTTTCACCGTATGTCTGTGAGAAATTACGTTATCGGCGATGATCAGTGCATTTCGAGGCAGGTTGGGAAGCAGCAGATGTAAATAATCGATATAATTTATTTTGCCGGCATCGATGAAAACGAAATCGAATTGCTCCTGAAATTTGGGTAAAACGTCTTCTGCTTTAGCGTGAATGAGTTTTATGTTTTTCCGATTTTTCAAATTATTTTCTGCCAGTTTGAAGCGTGCCTCATCAACTTCGATGGAAGTGACTTCCGCCTGAATTTTCTCGGCTGCCAAAGACAGCCAAAAGGTGGAATAGCCATTGGAAGTACCGATTTCCAATATGCGGTGAGGATGATGTGACAACACGAAAAAGTAGAGTAATTCGGCACATTTCTCTGAAATATTCCAGAGTCTGCGGATGTTTTCTTTCTGCACTTTAAATCGTGCCAGTTCGGCTGAATATGCTTCTTTTATTCTTTCCATTTATATTTCCCAAAAGTTCCCTTCAAACCGAAAAAAATAAAATACGGAATGTAGATCAATTCTGCAATAGGTAAGAGCAACAACAATCCAAAACGATGCATTTTCCATAAAAAAACAAAAAGCAGCAGGAATTCAGGAATGATTTTCAGGCAGGTGATCATCAGAAATAAATTCCAGGAAAAAGCCCCGATAATACATCCGCCCAAAAGATAAACGTAACTGAGATAAAACAGCATGACCAGCAAAGTTATCAGTTTGATGGAAAGTGGGTAATACTTCCATTTGGAACCGCGTCGCGTCTCCAAATTGATCTGCTGTCTGCCGGTTGCACTGCCTTCACTCAAAATTACGGAATCGCGGGAAAACATGAATTTCATACTACGAAGATACTTACTAATTTTTTGTAACATCAGATCGTCGTCGCCGGAACGGATATGACCGATTCCGCTGAAACCGCCGGCTTTGGTAAAAATCTCTTTGCGATAAGCCAGATTTGCTGCCGTACAGGTTACGCCCCAATTATAGCCGATCGCTCCGGATGAAACTGCAAAAATCGCCGAGCGTTCCAGATTTTTCAACAATTCAAAAAACAGATTCTTCTGGGTCAAGTACGAGTAGCCGGCGACAAAATCCGTATGCTGATCGAAGTGTTTATTAATCTCTTTCAGCCAGTTTTGAGTAGGCAGGCAATCGGCATCCGTAAAGGCAAGAATGGAAAAGCGAGCGGCTGCTACTGCCGCAGTTATAGCACCTTTCTTACCGACCAGTTGCGGATTTTCAGTTTTCACCCGCACCAATGTAATATTGAGAAAATCTTTCTGCCATTTTTCCACGATCTCGCTGGTCGCATCGTTAGAACGGTCATCTGCAATAATGATCTCGTAATTTTCTTGCGGATAGTTCTGTTGTGTAAGAATGGTTAATAATCCGGGCAGATTTTTTTCTTCATTACGGGCAGCGATGATTACGGAAATCTTTTGATTCTCAGAAGGTTGAGATTTCCTGATCAGAAATATTCCGATTAGAAAAAAAAACAGAATTGCAGCATAACCGCCAGCTAAACAATAAATGATTATCATACTTGCTATTGCTTCTCCCGGAAAAGCAATTTTCTTGACCGCTTTCCCTACCTTTTTTTCTTAAATCAAAATTAATAAGGTGAAGTTTGAAGTCAATATTATTGGCGGGAGAGGTAATGAAAGGTTTTTGGAATGTCATTTTCGGTTTTGCCGTTAAAGATAAAATTTTAGCACTCACTTTCGACGACGGACCCAATCCGGTCTTTACGCCGCAAATACTGCATCTACTAAAAAAATATGATGTTAGAGCCACTTTTTTCGTGACGGGTAACAAAGTGGAAAAGCACCCAGACATCGTGCAGCAGGCAATTACCGACGGACATCAGATCGCTAATCATTCTTACGATCACAGAAATTTTCTTTTTCGCAGCTTAAAATCTCTGCGAGAAGATATTCACAAAACCGACGTTTTATTGAGATCGTGCGGCGTGGAAGGGAACATTCCTTTTCGACCGCCTTTTGGCAGATTTGCTTTTTCATTGCTTCTGCTTACGGCAAAATTGCAAAAAAAAATCATCATGTGGAACATTCCGACCAAAGATTACAAAGCAAAAACCTGTGATCAAATTCTGCAGAAAGTTTACCAAAAAGTCAAACCGGGAGGCATTATTGTGATGCACGATGCCGGCAAGGAATTACAAAAAGAAGTAGATCGTTCCTTCACTGTTTTGGCACTGGAAAAATATTTGCCGGAATTACTAAAACAAGGCTATAAGTTTTATACCATCAACGAGTTAATTAATCGAAACTGCAATCGGTCTGCTCGATAAAATCGGCGATACCGGGTGATTCGCGCCGGATATCTTCCAAAGTAGGATTGACGATCTGATTGTTTGTTTCTTCTTTTTTCAGCACAAATTCGACTCTGATCCTCAACTTGAAATGATTGGAAATGATATCTGTGATAAGATTCTTGCCATCGAGCAAATAATTATAAGCCATTTCCCTGTTCACCTTGAACTGCACTATGTTGTGATCAACTTCTTCGACATCGCTTTTTTCCAGATAAGTGCCGATCATGGGTTTTTCTTTTTTTACTTTGGCAATGATCTGCGGCAGGTGTTCGAGGAAAATTTCCTTGGTGAGTTTATCAATTTTCGGAATCGATTTATCGATTTCTTTTTCCAAAACCTGCTTTGCTTCTTCACCTTTTTTCTGAGAAATTTCCCAAGCAGTTTGATCCGGAACTTTCCGTTCCTGCCGAACCGGAGTTACTTCTTTTGGGAGAAGGGAAATGTTTTCGATTATTTCATCCAACGATTTCAAACTTTGCAATTTAGCGATTTTGATAAAAGTCATTTCCGTTACCAGAATGGGATTGGCACTGTTTTTTATATCCATCTTCGTTTTGATCAGAATGCTCATCAAATAAAGCAGATCATTTTCGTCGAAATCCCGCGCTAATTCACGCATTTCCAAGACGATAGCTTCGGACATGGCAGGCACTTCGATCTGCACTTTTACCATCAGCAGATTGCGGATATAATCCAGCAGTCCGTTCAAAAACTCCTGCACATCGTTACCTTTTTCCAAAACGTCGTGGAGCAGTTTGATGATGGTAGTGGCATCATTTTTGGCGATGCTGTTCATAATTTTGTGATAAACATCGAAATGAACGATACCGAAAATGGATAAAATATCGGTGAGAGCGATGTGTTCTTTGCCGTAAGCCAGAACCTGATCCATCAGAGACTGAGCATCGCGCATACTGCCATCGGCTTTTTTGGCGATCATAAAAAGCGCTTCCCGGTCGATGGAGATTTGCTCCACTTCGCAGATTTCCTGCAATCGGCTAACGATCGACGGAATGGGAATACGCTTGAAATCGAAGCGTTGACAGCGGGAAATGATCGTCGGAATCACCTTGTGCGGCTCGGTGGTCGCAAATATAAAAATCACGTTTGGTGGCGGTTCTTCCAGAGTTTTTAGAAGTGCATTGAAAGCATTCTTGGAAAGCATGTGCACTTCATCGATGATGTAAATTTTATAAGGAGAATTAGTGGGCGGGTACATCAGTTCTTTTTGCAGATCACGAATGTCTTCCACACCTGTATTGGAAGCGCCGTCGATCTCGATTACATCCTGAGAAATACCCTGCGTGATCTCCAGACAGTTTTGGCATTTATTACAGGGATTACCCGAAGGACCATGGTTCAAGCAATTCAAACTTTTAGCAAAAATGCGTGCCAAAGAAGTTTTTCCCACGCCGCGTGGTCCTGTAAAAAGATAAGCATGAGCAATACGGTCGAGTTCGATCGTATTCTTCAAAATCGTGGTGATATGATCCTGGGCAAATATCTCCTCAAAAACCTGAGGTCGATATTTCCGAGCCAAAACTAAATACGACATATTCTATTCTTCCATTCCATTTTCTCTTTCTGGAAATTCAAAATTACCGGTTTTTTGTCAATTATTTATTCGATGTTATCCCGAATACTGCTAAATTGCCTTTGGTTCTGAATGAATTAATTTATTATTTTCTGAGAGAAATGGGAGATTTTTCATGGACACTAAAGAGGTGTGAAAAAGAATTGTGATTGAAATAAAGGAAAATAAATAGATTCGGAGGAAAAATGGTTGTTGATGACACAAAAGCAAAAGAAGCTGATCAACGCTTGCAGGACAATCTTGCCAAGATCAAGCATAAACTCATCGTGATCAGCGGAAAAGGAGGCGTGGGGAAGAGCACGGTTGCCGTAAACGTGGCGCAGGGTTTAGCCGCTGTCGGTAAAAAAGTAGGAATTCTCGACGTCGATATTCACGGACCTTCCATTGCCAAAATGTTGGGCATCGAAGGTAAAAAACTGATGGCTTCTGAAGGCGAATTGCCCGCTCCGGTGCAGGTTACGGAAAATCTGTGGGCTCTCACCATCGCCACCTTACTCGATAATCCCGATGAACCGATCATCTGGCGCGGTCCTTTGAAAATGGGTGTAATTAAACAGTTTTTGCAGGATATCGAATGGCCAGAACTGGATTTTCTGATTATCGATTCTCCTCCCGGAACCGGTGATGAACCCCTCAGCGTGGTACAAATTCTGAAAAGCGTGGATGGCTCGCTAATCGTTTCCACTCCGCAGGATATTTCGTTGCTCGATGCCAGGAAAACCATCAAATTCTCGCAAAAAATGAATGTACCGATTTTAGGAATCATCGAAAACATGAGTACTTTCGTTTGCCCGCATTGTCATAAGGAAATCGACATTTTCACGGGTATGGGTGTGCAGAAAGCTGCTGATGATTTCGCCATCGATATTTTAGGAAAAATTCCGATCGATGTGAATATCGTCAAATCC
>DAISYT010000164.1:0-5432 GCA_036825175.1 Candidatus Cloacimonadota bacterium | reverse complement strand
AGCGCAAAAATAAATTGTAACTATTCGGCAAAATGACGTTCCAACAGTAGAAAAAGAAAAGGACAGGATATTGGATCAGGAAAGGAAAAGAGTGATCAGGGCGAAGCAGGACCTGAGCGAATTCGATTATTTGTACCGGAAATACTTTCCGATGATAAATAATTTTGCGTTTCATAGAGTGAATAATGAATCCGACCGGCGTGAAATTGTATCCAATGTTTTCTTCAAAGCCATGAAGAAAATCTCGCTCTTCCAATATCTGGATTCCCGCCGATGCAGCTTTTCCGCCTGGTTATACCGGATCGCAGTGAACGAGATTAACCAGTATTATCGCAATCAAAAACGCGGCGATAAATTGGTGGAAATCTACCAGTTCAATCAGGTGGAAGGCACGGAAATGGGCATCAGTTACGATCTGGTGAAACAGAAACTGGAAGAAATCCCGCCGGACGAACGTAACCTGGTAGCGTTAAAATATTTTGAGAAGCTCAGTTACAAAGAACTGGGTGAAATTTATAAAAAAAGTGAAGGAGCCATGAAGGTGAAGTTACACCGAATCATGAATAAGTTGCGTGAAAGCATAAATAAGGAGATCGACGATGAAAGGTCTTGAGATAAAATTAGAAGAAATGAAAGTTCCTGTTTGCGAAGACGAACAATTTGCCTATCGTTTGCGCCGGAATTTATTAGATAGATATTATAAATCTGCCAACGGTTATCGCTTCAAATTCCGGGCTGTGCTGGCAGCTTGTTGCCTGCTGCTGGTTTTTGGCTGTATCACGATCATCAAACCGGATGTTGCCCTCAAAATCAATAACCTGGCTTTCCATGAAGAAAAGAAAATCATTCCTGCCGAACAGGATGTATCCAACCTGGAAAATCTTTCCTACACTTCGATCTTCAATCCGCATCTGAGCAACGAGCTCGATCCCGATAAATTCCAGGAAGATAAAACCTATCTGGTAAGAAAATATGTCTCTTCCGAGCAAGGTGGCTTGATGATCGTATCGGAATTTGATCGCAATGGTAAAAAGCAATCAGCTAAAAGGATCAGCTTTTAGATAGATTCCGGTTATGAATACCGGAAGAAGGAGGAAAAAAAATGAGAAAAATTTCGCTTCTCATTCCGCTGTTCTTGATGTTATCCATACTCAGTCCCACGCTGAGTGCCGCAGAAAAAGGCAAAGCCTATATGGGCATTTACCCGGAAGATGTTTCCGGCAGTTATTATGAGAAAATCGGCTTAAAACAAAATTACGGTATTCTTATTAAAAAAGTGCTAGCCGAATCTCCTGCCGAACAAGCCGGTCTGCGGGACAACGACATCCTTATGGAAATCGACGGTGACAAAATTTTTACCCACGATCAATTGACCACGATGCTGGTAAATTACGAACCCGGGCAGAAAGTGAAACTGAAGATTTTCCGTGAGGGAAACGAGAAAAACATCAAAATTACCTTTGGAGAACGAGAAATTCCCAGGATCAAGAAAACGCCGTATATGGGTGTTTATCTGAGTGAATTGACAAACAACGTCAAAAAGAAATTGAATTACGAACAGAATTATGGCATTATGATCACCGATCTGGTAGAAGACGGACCTGCCGAGAAAGCCGGTGTGAAAGCCAAGTCTGTCCTGATGTCGTTGGCTGGCGATAAGATTTACACCATCGATCAACTGAATGTTATGATGAAAAACTACAAACCTGAGGATAAAGTAAAAATCGTTGTCTTTCAGGATAATGCCGAAACTCCGATCGATATGGTGCTGGGTGAGAAAGCCAACCATGTTACTTCTATCCTCAACGGCGAATGCAGCTTCGTATTTGATAAACCGGAAAATGTTTTCGTTTATCAATTTAATCGCAATTCCGATAAATGGATCGGGGTGAAATTGCGTTCTTTGGAGAACAAAACCGAAGGCAAGGATGTGGTTTCCGTAATCATCGATGAAGTGATAAAAGACACTCCGGCAGACCGGGCAGGGTTAAAAGCCGACGACGTCATTTTATCTATCGATGGAGAAAAGCCGGAATTTGTCAAATCCGTCAGCCGGCTCATCAACAAAAAGGAAGCCGGAGAATCGGTGGATTTACAGATCGAACGCGATGGTGAAATCATAAACGTGAAATGTGATGTGGCTCAGCGAGAAGAAAATCAGCAATATAAAAGCATTCAGCTTTCACTCGATGACGGTGAAATAACGGTTTGGGTAAATGGCGAAGAAAAAGTGTTGGGTAATTTCGACAATTTATCCGGCAAACTGTACGAGACCAAGCATATATCACAGGAAGAGTTAGAAAAAGCCATGGAACAAACTCAGCGGGAATTAGAAAAGATCGAAGATTTGGATTATCTGAAAGATTTAATGGAAGACCTCGAAGATTTACAAGATTTGAAAATTGAAATTAAGGGAGATTTATAAATGTAGAGAGCACCACTGCTCCAGAAATAAATCAAATTAGAAGAAAAATCCCCCCTGGTTATGTGATTTTGTAACATAACCTCCTTCCCCCGGTAGCAATATCGGGGGTTTTGTGTGCAATTACTTCCCACAATATAATAAAGACTTTCCTGCCTTGCTGAAAAGAATTAACTATCTGCAATGAATTAGTTTAATAATCCTTCCACGATTCGTGCGAATGAATAATTTTCCAACCTTCCGCTTCTTTTTCCCAAAGCATCGAAAAAATGTGCAACGCTCTTTCGTGGTTGCCATCTTTCAACCAGAATTCGGATTTGTCTTCGCAGACCACCAGAGCTAATTCCTGGGATAACGCCGTGATATGCAGTTTTATTGGTTCCAGGTGTTGACTTTTCCTCATGGAAAAATAGGTCGAGATCAGATCGATCCAATCGTTGCAATCGGTGTAATGATCTGCTCCAACGATGGCGGTAAGGAAATGATCCTTGCTAAAAAATCGTGACCAGGCTTCGGCATCTGCGTGATTGATAGCGATTACAAATTGGCGGAGTTGTTCTTTTACTTCTTTTACTACTTCGTCTGATTCCATGCTTCATTCTCCTTTTTTATATTTTTGGGGGGAATAGTTTATCATTATCAATCGATTAGTATAAACGAGTAAATGCGGGGCGTGAACGGTGGAGTAAAATATTACACTTCTATCGGTTACATAAAACTCTGAAAACCACACTTTCTATACTCAACTTTAGTCATCACAAAACCACAACAACCGTGTGAATTTATATTTTGCCGAGATTCTTTGTCAAATGGTTTTAGCGTCTTCAAGGAAATATAAATATTACTAACTCATATAAACCAGAGAGTAATTATTGTAATGCCATGGAGATTATTGAATCCTGAACTTCATCCAGATGAATATAAAAAACAGCCCAAAATTTCTCTCGGGCTGTTTGAGGATTATATTATGTAACTATTTCAATAGCAGACATTCCCTTGCGGCTTTATCTTTACCATTCTCTTTCTATCTACAACATCAAAGGTCAGAAAGTAAAAACTTTGGAGTGCAACAATTCCTTTGCTGCCAATGTGAGGGTTATAAGCCTTAGGGAGGTCATAATCGTCTGGTTGGGCAGCAATTCCTTTGCTGCCACGTCCGGCAGCTGCCGGACGTACTCCGAAACTGTTCTCTGGAACGGCGATGATGAAACCGGAAAGCTGGTTACATCTGGTATTTATTTTGATAAATTAAAAGTTGGTAATCAGGAATCTGTAAAACGAATGCTTCTTCTGAAGTAGTTTGAGAATGATTATATATAACATACGCACCTTGAGCGAAAAGAAAGCAAGATAGTCATGGCACACCCGAAACATTAGCCACAAACTCACCTTCATTCAATATCTATAACACTTATGTTAATATCACTTGCATAAATTTTCTAATTCCCGACTTTGGCTTGGGAGGGTAAAAATGAGAATAACAATAATAATTATCTTTTTAGCATTTTGTCTTTGTTCCATGGCTTTTAATCAAAACTACCATACACCGGAAGATACGGGAGTGATGAAGAAAATCGAACAATGGCAGGATTTCAAGTTTGGTTTAATGATGCATTGGGGTCCTTACTCGCAATGGGGAGAGGTAGAGTCGTGGTCGATCTGTTCAGAAGATTGGATAAGTAGAAGAACCGCTCGATTCGAAAATTACTCAGACTATCTGGAGGATTATGAAAACCTTCAGAGAACCTTTAATCCTTATGATTTCGATCCTGAGAAATGGGTAACGGCAGCCCAAGAGGCTGGCATGAAATATGTTGTTTTTACCACTAAACATCACGATGGTTTTTGCATGTTCGATACTAAAACTACCGATTATAAGATTACATCAGACAAAACACCATTTCATTTGCATCCACAGGCTGATGTAACAAAAGCAATTTTCGCTGCATTTCGAAAGGAGAATTTCTGGATTGGTGCATATTTCTCCAAGCCGGATTGGCATTGCAATGATTATTGGTGGTCGTATTATCCCAAAGGTTCCAGACATGTTAATTACAATCCCGAAAAATATCCGGAAAAATGGGAAAACTTTAAGAAATACACGTACGATCAGATTGAAGAATTGATGACGAATTACGGCAAAATTGATATTCTCTGGCTGGATGGAGCCTGGGTTCGACCAAGAGCAAATACTCCCGAAGAATTCCAGGATTGGGCAATTACCAAAGATTATGATCAAGACATAGATATGCCGAAATTAGCAGCGATGGCGCGGTCACATCAGAAAGACCTGATCATGGTAGATAGATGGGTCGAGGGAGAATATGAGAATTACCTGACTCCGGAAAATAAAGTTCCGGAAGAAGCGCTGCTCGTTCCCTGGGAAGCCTGCGTTCCCATGGCTGGTGGGTGGTCTTATAACCGCCGACATCAATACAAATCTACGGAAGAGCTTATTCATCTTCTGGTGAATGTGGTTGCTAAAGGCGGTAATCTACTCCTGAATATCGGACCATCTCCGGAAGGCGACTGGGACGGGAAGGCGTATGACAGGCTGAAAGGAATTGCAGCCTGGATGAAAATCAACAGTGAAGGGATTTATAACAGCAAACCATTAGCTCCTTATAAAGAAAAAAACCTCTGTATGACTCAACAGGAAAATGGAAACGTCTACCTGTTCTATCTTGGCGCACCCGGTGAAACTGAGTTACCACCGAAAATTCGTCTGGGATATCATTGCCCTGTAGAATCTGCGGAAGTTACCCTGTTAGGTTCTGATACTCCCCTGGAATGGAAAAAAATTAACGATAGAGGATGTGAGATTTATCTTCCCATAGATGTAAGGAATCAACCACCCTGTGAGTTTGTGTGGACATTCAAAATAACTTCTGTAGAAAAATAGGTACTACGAAAAGTATGATAACAGAAAATTGCCGATACAAAGACAAAACGCTGCCAACCGAAGAGAGAATTACCGATCTTTTATCCCGGATGAGTATAGAAGAAAAAT
>DAISYT010000163.1:0-5492 GCA_036825175.1 Candidatus Cloacimonadota bacterium | reverse complement strand
ATCTTCCCATCTTCCCATCTTCTCATCTTCTCATCTTCTCCCCTTCTCCCCTTCTCCCCTTCTCATCTTCTCATCTTCCCGTTTTCATGAAGAATCCCGCCTGAATTTCCTTGACCTATAAACATAGCCTTTAAGTTTGGCAGCGAACATAGTTCATAAATAAAAAGGAGTAAGACATGAAGAAAAAAGTCATCATTATGGGTGCTGCAGGGCGTGATTTTCACAATTTTAATTTATACTTTCGCGACAACGAAAATTACGAAGTAGTAGCTTTCACCGCTACCCAGATTCCCGATATCGATGGAAGAAAATATCCCGCTGAATTAGCCGGAAAACTGTATCCCGAAGGTATCCCCATTTATGCAGAAAAAGAGATCATCGATTTGATCCACAAACATGATGTTGACGAAGTTGTTTTTGCTTACAGCGATGTTCCTCACGAAAGAGTGATGAATAACGCTTCTCTGGTTAACGCCGCCGGAGCAGATTTCACACTGATGGGTCTGAAAAATTCTTGCGTGAAAACAACCAAACCTCTCATTACTGTTTGTGCCACACGTACAGGATGCGGAAAAAGTCAGACAACCAGAGCTGTGGTGAAAGCTCTTAAAGCCAAAGGTTTAAAAGTAGTATCCATTCGCCATCCGATGCCTTACGGCGATCTGGTGAAACAGAAGGTGCAACGTTATGCTACGATCGAAGATCTGAAAATCCATCAATGCACCATCGAAGAAATGGAAGAATATGAACCACATATCGCCATGGGCAGCATTATTTATGCCGGTGTGGATTATGAAGCAATCGTGCGTGAAGCCGAAAAAGAAGCCGATGTGATCATTTGGGACGGCGGCAACAACGATACTCCGTTCTACACTTCGGACAAAGAACTGAAAATCACTGTGGTCGATCCTCACAGACCGGATAATGAAAGAACTTATTATCCCGGTGAAACTAACGTGCTTATTTCGGATGTTATCGTTATCAACAAAATCGATTCTGCCGATGCCGAAAATATCCAGATCGTGCGTGATAATATCAGAGAAATGAATCCGAATGCTATCGTTATCGACGCTGCTTCTCCGATCTTCGTGGATAATCCCGATCTGATCAAAGGCGCCAACGTTCTGGTAGTAGAAGACGGACCAACCCTGACTCACGGCGAAATGCAATATGGAGCCGGTGTGGTTGCTGCCGAGAAATTCGGTGCTGCCGATTTGGTCGATCCCCGTGAATTTGCAGTGGGAACGATTGACGAAACTTACGAAAAATATCCCGAAATCGGTATTTTATTACCGGCAATGGGTTACGGTGAACAGCAGGTAAAAGATTTGGAAGAAACGATTAACAACACAGACTGTGATTGCGTTGTAATAGCTACTCCCATCGATCTGAGAAGGATCATCAAGATCAATAAACCCTCAGTTCAGGTTTCTTATGAATTGCAGGAAATCGGTTATCCCACTATTGCCGATGTTCTGAAAGATTTCTAATTCCAATAAAAAATAAACAAAAAGGGCAGAAAAAATTCTGCCCTTTTTATTTAGTCGAAAACTTCAAGATTCTGTTTTATGATGTTAAAGGTAAAACATTTGCGTGGGAAATCCACTTCCATCCTTCGGCTGTCTTACTGAAGACGCTCAGTCTGGCAGATTTCCTGGTATAAGTCACCTCGTCGATCGTCTCGGTAACACTTACCCAGTAGGAGATGTTCATGATATTCATATTTTTAGATATGTTAAAATCACTCAATTCATATTGGTTTAGATTCAGGTTTTTGATCAATTCGATTTCTTCATTTTTGTTGCGGCTACCATCTTCATGTACCGAACGAAACACCGGATCCATGATGTTTTCGAGGTAATCGATATTACAGGTTGCCATAGCGTTCCAAACTTCCTTTACTAAAACTTCGCCATCGATTTCTTCGGATTGAGAATTGCAAGCAATAATTCCGATGAAAACACCGGCGACCGCAAAAGCCAGCGGCAAATATTTTTTCATATTCATCCCCTTTCGCTTTTTTAGTAAATATACAAAATATGGTTCCTAAATATTGGATGTTTTTGTTATGTCAAGCGACTAATTATCAAAAAGATAAAAAGTTATCGTTTTTTGCTGGCATATTTGTTGTAATTATTGATTTTGCTTATTGTTACAGATAACATCGCAATTTTGATAAATATTTCCTTAGCGAATTCAATGCTGGAATTTATTAGCCCACCACTCCTGCTTTGATCAGATCGTGCATCTGTAATATACCGATAGGAAGGTCGTCTTCATCCACTACGGGAAGCAAAGTTATATTATTATCTTCCATCAGGTTAAGTGCATCGATAGCTAAAGCCAGACCGGTAATTCTTTTCGGATTTCTGGTCATGCATTCGGCAACGATTTTATTCATGATATCCTGATGATTTTGCAGCAGAATCCTTTTCAGATCGCCATCTGTAACGATTCCTGCCAGTTTTCCATTTCGATTCATAACGACCGTTCCACCGATATTGATTTCCAACATTTTACGAATGACGACATCCATATTTTCACTTTCCTGCACCAGTGGGATTTCGCTGTGCATCAAATCCTGTACGCGATACAGAAGTTTTTTCCCTATCGTTCCACCCGGATGATATTTGGCAAAATCTTCCGCCTGAAATTCTTTTTTGCGGAGCAAAGCCACAGCCAGAGCATCGCCTACAGCCAAAGCAGCTGTCGTGCTGGCGGTCGGCACTAAACCAAAAGGCTCGTATTCTTTGGGAACATGACAGTCGATGATGATAGTGGAATTCTTGGCGAGTTTGGATTCCAGATTGCCGGTAAGCGCGATAATCGGAATTTTATTGAAGCGAATAAAAGGAATGATCGAAACCAATTCTGCGGTGTTACCGCTGTTGGAAACCGCGATAACGACATCGTCTTTCTGCAGAATTCCCAAGTCGCCATGAATACCTTCGGCGGCATGTAAAAAAGTTGCCGTCGTACCGGTGCTGGCAAGCGTGGCAGCAATTTTACGGGCGATAATTCCGGTCTTTCCCATACCGGTAACCACCACCTTTCCCCGGCAATTATAAATCAGTTCGACTGCCTGCTCCGCATTTTTTCCAATGCGTTCCGCTACCTGCTCGATGGCGGCAGCTTCCAATAAAAGTTCTTTCTTCACGATTTCTATCATATCCACGTTGACTCCAATTCGTTTTTATCCGTTCCGGTCATCTAAAAAATGCTTGCGAAGATCGAACTAAAAGGGTCAGACCTTCGCAAGATAAAGGCACTACTATTTTTTTGAATCGTTTTCTTGTTTCATTTCCGAGATCAGTTCGGCAATCTCTTTCGAGCCCAGATCACCTTTGCCGTGACGACGTACGGAAACAGTCCCATCTTCCATTTCTTTGCCGCCCACGATCAACATGTAAGGAATTTTACGCAGTTCGGCAGCTCTGATTTTGTAACCTATCTTTTCGTTTTGCAGATCGACTTCGCTACGAATATCGGCAGCTTTCAACTGCTCATTCACCTTTTTGGCATATTCCTCGTAATGTTCGGAAAGCGGCAGCACGATCGCCTGAATCGGGCAAAGCCACAACGGGAAATTGCCGGCATGATATTCGATCAGCGTTCCGAAGAAACGTTCCATCGATCCCAATAAAGCACGATGAATCATGAACGGACGATGCGGCAGATTATCCGCACCGATGTATTCCATATTGAATCTTTCCGGCAAATTGAAATCGAATTGGATCGTAGAACACTGCCAGCTTCTATTTAGCGCATCTTTGATCTTGATGTCGATCTTCGGACCGTAAAAAGCTCCGCCGCCTTCATCGATCTTGAAATCGATGTTTTCTGCACGTAAAGCCTTTTCCAAAGCGGCAGTAGCCACTTCCCAATCTTCTTTTTTGCCCACAGCTTTCTCCGGCATGGTGGAAAGATAAATATCCATTTTTTCAAAGCCGAACGCCCTCAAAATATCGATGGAAAAGTTGAGTACAGCCATCACTTCGTCATCCAGTTGTTCCGGTGTGCAAATGATGTGAGCATCGTCCTGAGTAAAGCCGCGCACCCGCATCAAACCATGCAAAGCGCCGGATTTTTCGTAACGATACACAGTTCCCATCTCGGCATATTTCACCGGCAGATCTCGATAGCTGTGTTTGGTGGATTGATAAATTCCGATGTGGAACGGGCAGTTCATGGGTTTCAGATAATATTCCTGTTCATCCACAATGATCGGGCTGTACATGCTTTCGTTGTAAAAGCCCAAATGACCGCTGGTTATCCACAGTTCCTTCTTGCCGATATGAGGAGTATTCACCAGATTGTAGTCGGCAGCAAAATGACGTTTTTTCCAGTATTCTTCGATGATGGCTCGCATACGTGCGCCATTCGGATGCCACAATACCAATCCGGCTCCGATCTCGTCGGAAATGGAATAAATATCGAGTTCCTTTCCCAGCTTGCGATGATCACGTTTCTTAGCTTCTTCCAGCATTTGCAGGTATTCGTTCAGCTCTTTATTGGAAGGGAAACTGATCCCGTAAATGCGTTGCAGCATCTTATTTTTTTCATCGCCGCGCCAATACGCACCGGAAGTTTTTAAAAGCTTGATTGCTTTGATATAGCCGGTATTCGGCAGATGCGGACCGCGGCAAAGATCGACGAAATTGCCCTGAGTATAGATGGAAATAGTATCGCCGGCAGGGATCTCGTTCAAAATCTCGACTTTGTAAGTTTCACCCATTTCTGTGAATTTGTTTATCGCATCCTCGCGGGAAATTTCCTGACGTTTGTAATCCAATTTTTCTTTGGTAAGCTCTTTCATTTTCTGTTCGATCTTTTCCAGATCGGCATCGGTGAAGGGAACTTCCTTATCGAAATCGTAATAGAAACCGCTTTCGATGGCAGGACCGATCGTCACTTTTACATCGGAAAAAATCTGCTGCACGGCTTGCGCCATCAGATGGGCGGAACTGTGCCAATACACTTCTTTGCCGATTTCGCTGTCGAATTTATAAAGTTCGATTTTAGCATCTTCTTTGATCTCCGAATTCAGATCGACCAACTTGCCGTTAACCGAGGCTGCCAGCACGTTGCGTGCCAATCCGGCGCTGATACTCATAGCCACGTCGAACGGGCTTATATTCTGCGGGAATTCCCTTACGGAACCATCCGGAAAACTTATTTTTATGTTCATTTTTTCTCCTTTAATGTGTTTTTTTTAATTTATCGCCCGACACATCAAAGGTGTGATAAACGAATGTCCAACCAGCTGTTGAATCATTCCCGTACCTCCGATTCTCTTTATTTACTTCTATTTTCACGTTCGGAATTTATTTGGGAACGTGACGCACTTTTTTAACTTTAAAATTTATTCTCTTCTGCGCTTTTGGCAATTTTGTTTTCGATCATTTCTGCTGCATTATTCAAAGCTTTTTGCGGAGTAAGCGTTCCCAAAAGCACTTTCTCGATCACCTGTTCTTCCAGATATTTTCTGGTTT
>DAISYT010000162.1:0-5532 GCA_036825175.1 Candidatus Cloacimonadota bacterium | reverse complement strand
GTATTTTCCCATCGAAACGAAATTGCTCGTGCGAGATAAATCGATATTAAGATTTAATGAACGTCAATCTCTTCCCAAAACGGAATCCATCGCTCAGGATACGGTTTTTGTTGAAGCAGCTAAAATTCAAATTTTACCGGAAGAACCGGAATCCACAACAGAAATACCTGATGCGGAACCTCATGAGCTGTCAATCGAAGCGAAGAAAACGCAAATCGAAGAAAAGTTCAGGAAGAATGACATCCCGAAACAGCCGGTAAAAGCAATGGAACCGGTGGAACCGATTGTTATGACGACGCCCCAGGATACGCTTAAGATTACTCCGAAGCAGTCAGCCTTTCCGCAGGTAACAGAAGCCCCCGAACGGGATAAAGAGATTATCGGCTATCTGAATCGAAACATCAAAAGAGAATTCCATATCGAGTTGCTGAATAATAAAATCAGTGATCCGTACGAGTTCTTGAAAATCGAATTTCCTGAAGCTGAAATTACCGATTCGGAACAAACTTTTCTGATCACAGGAAGGGCAGTAAAAGAAGATTTTTTCGGCGATCTGCGCCTGAAATTTATCCGAAATAACGATGGCATAGATTTCACGCCACTCAATGATTATGAACTTTCAGACAAAATACTACAACTTTCTTCCCGTGAAAGTATCGATCTTTCCAACCTGACTTCCGACGAAGCGAAAGTAGTTGCCGACCGTTTACCGCAGCTGATTTATGAGCATCGTTGTCTGGGAACCAGGCTGCTGAATTTCCTGCTTATTCGCGATAACATTTCCACCACGCTGGTAATCCAAAACGGGAGTCGCAAAATTTATGAAGAAGAAAGTTATGCCGATTTGCTTCTGTTATTGAATGAATATTGGACGAACCGGCAGGTTTTCTTCAAGATCGATAAAGTGAAAAAGGTGAACGGAGCCATCGAGATTTTGGGATTTTTGATCGCGGAAGACCGTCTGACCAAAAAGAATGATATCGCTGAAATCCGGTTCCATCTCGATCCCAAATTTTCGATCGATCTAATTATGATGGTGCTGCATCCCGACGCAGAATATTAGAGGTTTTATGAAAATATTTGAATCACATACCCATCTCGATTTGCCGGATTTCAATCCTGACCGACAGGATATTATTGCCAAATGCCGGAAGAACGGGATCGAATACATGATCAATGTGGGAGTGGATAAATCCACCATCGAAGCCAGTTTAAGATTGGCTGATAAATATGATTTCATCTATGCTGCCGTCGGTTTCCATCCTCATGATGCTGCAAGTTATGACCGGGAGTTTGTGAAAGCGAAAGCCCGTCATCAGAAAGTGGTGGCGATCGGAGAATGCGGATTGGATTTTTATCGCAATCTTTCTCCTGTGGATCTGCAGAAGCAGGTTTTTGCCGATCAGATCGAATTGGCGATGGAACTGAACTTGCCGTTGATCATTCATGATCGGGATGCGCATGAAGAATGCCTGGAAATTTTGTCCCGTTACCATCCGCCCCAAGTGGTGTTCCACTGTTTTTCCGGCGATGTGGCTTTTGCCGAACGGGTTCTGAATAAAGGTTGGTTCATTTCATTTACGGGAGTGGTAACTTACAAAAACAGTCAACTCTCGGACGTCGTCCGCATCGTTCCCCAAGACCGTTTTTTCATCGAAACGGATTCGCCGTATTTATCGCCTGTTCCTTTGCGGGGGAAGCGAAATTCTCCGCTCAATCTGCGTTATGTGATCGAGAAAATATCCGAGATCAGAGGACTTCCACCCGTACGGATCGCACAATGCAGTTATGAAAATGCCCGGCAATTTTTTGGAATCAATGATCAGAGCTGAGGTAAAACTAATCCTGTAAAAAAAATCTTGTAAGAAAATCGAAGGTAAATAAGTTTGCCTCAAAATATTTTTTAGGAGGAAATGATGGCAGTTAATATTAATAAAGAAACCTGTATCGGTTGCGGTTCCTGCGTGGATACCTGCCCGGTTGAAGCCTTGTCACTAGTTGACGATAAAGCTGTTTGCGACGGCGATAAATGTGTTGATTGCGGCGCTTGCGTCGAAGCTTGTCCGGTTGAGGCAATTTCGCAATAATTCCGTATTTGATTTTAAGAGCCTGTTCTCTGAATGGGCTCTTAATTTTTTGATCTCAGGAATTTCTCGACTCTTTACGTCGGGGTTTCCAAAATTTTTCCCTAAGTTAGGGGAGATGCGACCAAGTCGCAGAGGGGTTAAATAATGAAAATCCGGTTTTCAGCCCGGAGCTGAAATAAAGTCGGTGAAATAACCCTTGGCTTGCCACGGGGATAATCAACTTTAGTAATTTTCTTTATTGAGATTCTTTTATTGACAGATTTTTTCTCACAGGAATTTTTCGACCATATTTTTTCATTTTTACCTTTTTTATTTTTTATTTTTTTAATTTGATCGAGTATTATGAAGGGGACTGGGAACGTATAAAATGCGTAAAGGCAATTTGAAAAAATTCCACTTGGTTATCGATGCCGGAAACAGCAATATTGTTTTCGGAATATACGATTTGCATAACTTGATAAATGAATTCAGATATGAAACCAAAAAGCTAGATTTCGACGAATATTATGGCAGAATTTTTGAAGAGATTACTCAGAATATCGATGGCGAAATCATCAAAGTTGCCCTTTCCTCTGTCGTGCCGGAGATTACGGATTACCTGATTACTCTGGCGGAAAAATTCACAAATGCTACGTGCCGGGTCATCGATTTCAATTCCGATCTGGGTTTGAGTTTTCCCGTACAAGAGATTAGCCATATCGGTTCCGATCTGCTGGTGGATGCTTTTGCTGCCGTCTATAAATACAAATCCAACTGCATTGTCTGCGATTTGGGGACAGCTACCACCGTGCAGCTTATACGTGCAGATGGCTTTATTTACGGATATGCCATTTTACCGGGAGTTGTCACTTCCGCCGATTGCCTTTTTGCCAAAGCTTCCAAACTAAAAAAAATAGATTTGGAAAAACCGCAGAATATTTTGGGTACAAACACAAATGATGCCTTACTTACCGGGATTATCAACGGGCATAAATTTTTATTGGAAGGCTTTATTACCGAAATCAAAGCTGCCTTTCCGGAACTGAAAAATATCAAAATCATTATCACCGGCGGTCTCGCAGAAATGGTCTGCAATAATTCCAGCCTGATAGACATTGTCGATAAATCTCTGTTACTCGATGGTTTGAACATCATCTGCCGGAATTTAATCAAGCATGAAGAATAGAATCCTTTTACTTTTCCTGCTTCTCGCCTCGTACGGCTTCGGCGTGGTTTTCCCACCTCATTATTTTTTGCCCGGATATCAACCGATCATTCAAAATCGATTCGATTATCTGAAAATGCATAAAGGATTCAGCATCAGCGAATTTCCGCGTGCCAAACTGGGAGAATCTCCGATCACAACCGAAGCAGAAATCGATTATGATAATAACCTGGTGACACTGGTTCCCAAATTGTCTAATATTCAGCTGGATCAGCCCAGATATCTCGACGTAAATAGTTACTTCAGTCACAGTTTCAATGCGGTATTTCGTAATAAACTAAAGCAGAAAACACAGGAAACTTTGGGAAATACGGAACGTACGAATGATGCGGGTCTGATCCCGGAAATCGTGATTGAACTTCCTAAAATCGCTCTTCCCAGAGTTGTTCGGAAATTTATGGGAAACAAAGCCGGACGGCTCAGCCTGGATGGTAGCCAGAGACTTACTTTAGCCGGAAGTAAAACGACCAGAAACGAACAGGGAAGTGAAGATGATGAAAACGACGATTTCGATGTGGTATTGCAGCAGGATTTGAATTTACAACTGAGCGGAACCATCGGCGAGAAAATCCATGTGGACGTGCATCATCAATCTACTTCCGACGAGAATGTAATTGCCACTCCTACGGAGGTAAACATTAGTTACGACGGTGACGAGGACGAAATCGTACAGTCGATAGAAGGCGGCAATATCGCTCTTTCGCTCAGCGGTTCCAGGTTCATCAGCTACAGTGTGTCCTCCGAAGGATTATTTGGAATCAAAGCCAATATGAAAGCCGGAAATCTGAACGTAACCACCATCATGGGAAAGGATGAGGCACAGAAAAGTACCCAGAAATACCGCGGTAATGCTGCGGCTGATTCAGTAACCATCGATAGCCGGAGTTACATCAAACGTCTGATGTTTTTTGTCGATGACCCACATGCTTTGTATAGCCTCTCTACTGATGACGAAATCCGCGGATACAAAAATAATAAAGTGGAATTGAGCGACGCCGGAGGATGGACTGTAAAAAACCATGGCTTGTTGCCCCAGAGCGGCAGCGTCATTGTTTACGTGGATGATCATAACGCCAACAATAATACGACTGCGACTCAGGGTAAAGAAATCGGTGACGATGAGACAACCTACGAATTTAATATTCTTTCGGAAGGCAACGAATTTTCCGTAGATAACGATTCCGGTATCATTACACTTTATCCGTCCAATTTTAGTTTTGCCAGTGGTATTAGCAGCATTCCCAAAGGTTATACCATCGGAATAACTTATACCAGAGAAGATGGAACCATAATCGGTAACGCAGCTTCCACGCCGGTTCGCGTAAAAATACTTCATAAAATGAATGAAGATTCTACCGATCCGGAATGGGACCTGATGGTGCGAAATATTTACAGTCTGGGCATGCAGAACATCAAAAATGAAAACTTTGATTTGAATGTTTTTACCGAAAATGCCGACGGAACAGCCAATTATAATGCTCTGGACAGCCTCGGCCTCGATCAAATGAATTTGAACGAGTATCTGCAATTGGATACAAATACCGACGGCGTTATCGATGGATCGGATGCTACCGTCAATCTCGATGCCGGTTATATTGTTTTCCCGTTCATTAAACCCTTCCTGGCTCTGGGTGATAGTATTATCTATTACGAAGAAACGATTAACTACAACGAATTTATTAATTATATTTCCGCCAAAGGTGATATCGGGCAGGATGAAATTAACTTGAGATCCACCAATATTTTACCCGGTAGTGTCGTTGTAAAAATAAATGGCAACAAGAAGAAAGAAAATGTCGATTACCTGGTTGATTACGAAATGGGAATAGTTACTTTTCTCATCGATGAAGCCAAAGCCTCTGATGCTGATATCGATATTAGTTACCAGTATAGACCCATTTTCGTTGTCGATAACAAAACCATTCTCGGTTTACGTGCCGATATGGAATTCAGCGATAATTTCAGTCTGGGCGGAACGTTTATTTATCAAAGCGAAACGGTGAAGGAAGACCGTCCGAAAATCTTTAATGAAAATCGCAGTATTATTCTCTCCGACATCGATGGCAGCCTGGAATTTGAAATGCCTTTCATGACCCGATTGATCGATTGGTTACCATTGATAAAAACAGATGAACCGAGTACAGTAAATCTTTCCGGCGAAATAGCAATGAGCGTTCCACGTATTTATGGAAGCGATAAACAGCATGACAAAAAGGAAGCTTATATCGATGATATGGAATC
>DAISYT010000161.1:0-5547 GCA_036825175.1 Candidatus Cloacimonadota bacterium | reverse complement strand
CAAGGCAGCGATTTTCCTGCGCAGAACCTGCAAATAAGCGGGCGAGATCAGTTTACCGATCAGCAGAATGTGCACGGGTTGCGAAGAAGCATTCAAATGATGTGCCAGTTCGATCAGCCGTATTTGATTGGATTCCGGCATAAAAGGGGCATCGCAAAGAATAAGTTCGGAGGTGGATGGAATATGATATTTTTTTCTAAAATCCGTTAAATGCGCTGCCTGATACTGATCGAAAATATAGCCGCTGTTCAGTAGCAATAATGGTTTTTGCGGATATTGTTGTTTGAGCCGGTTATAATCCGAAAGGTCGTAACAAATAATGCCGGCGGCATCGCTCAATAATTTGTTCTTTCCCGAAATTAGGTCTTTCACCTTTCCGTAATCTATGATTTGCTTTCGCACTTTTTCGATCATTTCCGCTTCGTCATTCGCAGGTATTTCGCGCTCGCAATACAAGGAAACTAAATACGGAATGTGCCGTTTAAGAGCCAGCCGACGCAATCGGGCGGGAATTCTGCCTTCAAAATGAAAATGCCAAAGATCGATATCTTTCTTCTGCTTCACATATTTTATCAGTTCAGGTGAAAGCGGATCGCCCCCGAATTTATCTAAAATATTTTTACCCGACTCAGACAATTTCCAATGCGGATATTTATACCTGAATCGATTAACTTCGATGCCTTCCGCAGATTCCTGTTTTATTTCGGAACCGGCAGCAGTGCAGACAATTTCCGGTCGATGCCCGTTTTGCATCGATCCCAGAACGACCTGCCACATCGTTTCTGCATTTACGGAAAGGAAATCCGGCACGAATTTGCGGATAACATGAAGGCTGCGAATCTGATATTTGTTCATCTTTGCCTGCTAAATATCCACTTCGATGGTAGTTTCGTTGATGTTGTCATATCTGTTTTTCCTGATATCGGAAATGATGGTGTAGATGATCTGCATTCCCATGCCGCGGAATTTATCGGGTTTGGCGATATTTTTGTCTTCCGGCTGCGGTAAATCCCAATCCTGACCATTATCCACAAATTTCATTCTGATCTTGTCGTCGATCTCGAAACGGAAAGCGATGATCGTGTCTTTTTTGGATTGCAGACCGTGTTCGATGATGTTGTTCAAAAATTCATTGATCACCAGTTCCACTTCCGTAGCCAGCTTTTCGTTGCCGAGATGCTCGATCATCTGCTGATAACATTCCGTAGCGATCAACCCGGTATTTTGCGTAAGGGAATGCACCAGGAAAAGTTTGTTGAATTTTCCTTTTTGGGAAGTAACCGCTTTTTGGAAGATCAGCATGGTAAAATCATCGGAATTGATGTTGTATTGCAGATCGGTTAATCTTTGCTTGAAAATGTGCGGCAGCATGATGCCGTTATCGATGTTGGTTTGTTCTTCCAGCAGACGGGTAAAACCGGTCAGTCCGAGTTGATTTCCTTCGGGATTTTCACATTCGAAAATGCCGTCCGTGTACATGATATAAACTTTATTTTCCCGGAAGGGGATCACATCTTCGTTTTCCGGTTTGTATTCAAAATTTTCATCCCAGCCGACAGGAATAGAGCCTTTGGTTCCCAAGACGACGGTCTCTCCGGTCTTCAGATCGTATTCGATGAGCGAAGGATGACCGGCGCTCAGGTAACGAATTTCGTTTTGCGCCAAATCGATCACGCCCAAGCCGATGGTCATATAATCGTTGTGGAACAAACTGCGGCAGAGAATTTTATTCAATCTTTGAATGATGTAATGCGGATTCAGATTGCCTTTCTCGTTTTCGATCAGCATTCCGATAATGGATTTGACTGCCGTCATCATCAGAGCAGCCTTCACACCATGCCCGGAAATATCGCCCATATAAACCACATATTTTTGGTCGGAGATTTTCAAAATATCAAAGAGGTCGCCGCCGATGGAACTGGACGGTTTGTAGATGGAAGAAAAGAGAATATCGTCTTCATAACGAAGCCATTGCGGCACGAGATAGGTTTGAACGGAGGCAGCCAGTTCGATTTCCTGCTTCAAAGAATTATACAGGTTTTCGATCTCTTCGGCAGCCTGCTTGCGCTGCAAGGCATTGACGATGATTTCCACCAAAGTTTTTAATAATTTGATCGTGTCAGTGTCCCAATATTTTTCGTATTGAATGCTGCACAGTCCGACGAAACCCATTAAATTATACTGATAAAGCATCGGGAAGAAAATGATGGAACGGGAATTGATCGATTCGAGAACAGCTTTTTCTTTGGCTGCTTCCGGCTGCATCATCTCGATGGAAGGAATGAAAACCATATCCTGGCTTTGCAGCACATTATACAGCCAGGGAATATTATCGATGGTAAGAGTGTCGGGCAGATCGAGTAAAACGTCGATGCTGGTGGAAAACCAATTGTACTTACGCACGAAGATACCCCGATCCTGATTAAAACTATAAACGAAAGCACGGTCGATATTGATGAAACGTCCGATCTTACCAAGACTTTCCGCCACCGCTGCATCGATTTTATTGGTGGTTAGATTAATAAAATTGGTGGAAATCTGGTTGATCAGATTTTCCAGTTTCACCCGGAACTCCAACGCCTGTTTCACCTTTTTCTGTTCGGTCACATCTTCTTTGATGGCAATAAGATGAATAATATTTCCGTTGTCATCGTAAACCGGAGAAATGGTAGCCATTTCCCAAAAGCGCAATCCGTTTTTTTTCTGATTCAGAAATTCACCCGTCCAGGTTTTGCCGTCCAAAACATCATCCCAAAGTTCTTCATAAAATTCTTTTTCGTGGTAATCCGTTTTCAGAATGCGGGGATTTTTGCCGGTTACTTCTTCCATCGTGTAGCCGGTAACCTGCTCGAATTTGGGATTCACATACTCGATGCTGCCTTGCGGATCGGTGATAATAACGGAAGTGGAACTTTGCTCCACAGCCTGAAACAGCATCTTGATCTTGTTTTGCGTTTGAATCTGACCTTGTTCCATTTTATGATGCTTCACTGCCTGTGCCACCGTGATGGGAAGCAGTTGCAGGTAAGTTCGTTCATTATCTTTTATCAGGTAATCTTTGGCTCCTCTTTTCATGGCAGTTACCGCCACTTCTTCGTCGCCGCTGCCGGTCACCACAATAAAAGGAGTATTTTTCAGATCATCCTTCAGATCGAAAAAAGTGCCGTCTCCCAGATTAAAATCTGCCACGACAATATCGAATTCCTCTTCGGAAATAAGGCGACGGGCATTGGCAATGGAATTGGCAATCTGGTAAATGTAAGGTAAATTCTGGTTTTTGACCAGCCGCTGAAAAGCCATTTGATCGATGGTATCGTCTTCGATGAGAAGAATTTTTATTCTGTCGTTATCATTCATAAATCTTTACCTCACTTCAGCACTAATTTCGGAATTGTAAAATGAACGGTTAAACCTTTGTCAGGAACGGAGTCGAGCCAGATATCGCCCTGGTATTTGGTCACGATCTTTTTCACGATAGCCAATCCGATACCGGTACCGCTGTTACCTTCTTTGGAATCCAGAGTCTGGAATATCTGAAAGACTTTCTCGAAATATTTTTCCTGAATCCCCGGACCATTATCGGTCACCGTGAATTCCCATTTTGAACCTTTATCGCTGCAACCGACGGAGATTTCGCCCACTTTTTTATCCATGAATTTGATGGAATTCTCTATGAGATTTTCAAATATCTGCTCGATGCGGGTGCGTTCAAAAACGATTTCCGGCAGGTTTTTCGCAACCTGAATATCGATGTTATCCGCTTTGGGAAGAGATTTGATCAGATTGGAAATAACTTTGTTCAGATCGATTTTAGTTTTTTCCGCCTCGAAATTAACGATGTTGATATATTCAAAAATATCATCGATGAGACGGTGCATTCTTTCCGAACGATCCAGCAGAAGCTGCATATTGCCGGCGGATTCCTCCGTGAGTTTGTTGTTCTCATCGGTCATCACCCAATTTGCCAAAGTATTGATGCCGCGCAGCGGAGATTTCAGGTCGTGCGAAACGATATAAGCAAAATCCATCAGGTCTTTGTTTACGGTTTTCAGTTCTTTAAGCGCTTTACTGCGGATGAGTTCCGCTTTCTTTTGATCGGTGATATCACGAATAGAGCCGATGACACGCACTCCTTCCGATTCCTGGTTTTCTACGATGCGAGCTGTGATGGAACAGGGAATCAAACGATTATCCGGTTTGCTCAGATTCACTTCCAGGTTTTGAACGCTTTTTTGTTGGTTCAAAATTCTAAACAGCTCCTGCCAGGCGGAAGCGGAAATGATACTATCTATTTTTTTACCGAGTAACCGCTCACGCGTGGTATTGGTAAAAGCATGCACCGAAGGGCTGATCTCGCGAATCGTACCGTCGATATCGATTTCAAAATTTACTTCCTGAATATTATTAAAGATTTCTTTGTAATCGGTTTGCGGAATTTTCCGGACCGGTTTTTCCGCAGCCGCCAATTCTGCCGGAGCAAAAGAGAACACGATCGCCAAAGGTTCCTGCTCGTCGTTACGCAGCAGCTCCGGTTTGGTGCACAACGGAAGTTTATGCTCTCCTTCACCTTTCGTGATGAGAACGATGTCTTTATTCTGCCACGATTTCAGGTTATCGAAGGTGGGAATGGAAACGCCGTCGTTGCGGAAAATATCAGCCAGTTTGCGTTCCAGAAGCTGACCGGTATGCAATTGCAGAAGTTGTGCCAGTTCGGGATTGCAAAAAATTATCTTACCGGTAAGATCGGTGATGGCAACCGGATGCTTTACGGTTATGATCGCCTGCTTCAGCAGTTCGAGACGAGAAACATTCTTCTGTAGATTTTTATAAGTCGTCTGCATTTTCTGGTAAGAACCGGAAATTTCCCGCAGTTTTTCGATCTCTTTGTTTTGTTCGTCGATCGATTTGAGCAGATTACGTGATTTATATTTGTACTTTTTTTCTTCGACCTCTTCGATCTTTTTCAGCTCGCCGCGCAGTTTAAACTGCACATTCATCAAAACGATGATCAAACCAAAAGCCATGATGAGCACGATCAGAACGACGATGGTAAAATTGCTGTTTTTTTTAACCGGTGCCATCCGGACAATCTTAGGTGCAGGCATTTCGGTGGGTTCCAGCTCGCCACTGGAACTGAGAACGATGGAATCCGGAGTTGTGGTTTCCTGCTTTATTTTTTCCAATTCGTCTATCTGCTCGCCGAGACAAAACAAGCCCTGAACCAGGAGAAAAAAAACGACGATCATCAGAGAAATTTTATATTTCATTGATCTATTCCTTTCTGCCGAAAAATCAGCTATACGATTTTTTAAGATACGTTCCCAAAAAAACAATGTCAGATGGGAAGCTCGCTCACATCCCAATAATCTTTCAGCTTTCTGATCATCTCCACAAAATCGGGATAGTTAACTGATTTGATCATGTAACCGGCCACACCGAGCTGAAAGGAATCCAGTTTATCCTGTTCGGAACGGGAAGTGGTAAGCACGATAACGGGAATGGCGAGCAGCCTTTTATCTTGTTTGATCAATTGCAGGAATTCGATTC
>DAISYT010000160.1:0-5570 GCA_036825175.1 Candidatus Cloacimonadota bacterium | reverse complement strand
GAATCGATAAACTCTTATACATTCTCCGAATGCGATAAGCTAAACTCGTTTGATAATTTTCCGAAAAACCTGAAATCAATCGGAGCATTTGCTTTTAGTGAATGTGAATCGTTTACCTCATTTGAATTACCGGAAAGTATAACCTGCATAGACAGCTTTGCCTTCAATGCCTGTAAAGAGTTGAATACAATTAATATTCCCGATGGTATCGAAAAAATAGAGAAAGGTGCATTTAAAAAGTGTTACAGATTATCTCCCATAATATTACCGGAATCAGTAAAAATCATCGGCGATGATGCTTTTAACAACTGTCAGAGCATTAAAACAATCGATTTACCCGAGTCTTTGGAAGTAATTGGCAAAAATGCCTTTTTTCATTGTAGTAATCTAATATCCGTTATTATCCCCAACAGTGTTACGCAAATTGGTGATGGTGCATTTTCGGAATGCCCCGAACTCGAATTGGTAACATTACCTGATCAATTGGAAAGCATCGATTCAAATGCTTTCGCCTACTGTAGCAAGCTTAAATCTATCGAGTTACCGCCTACATTGCAAACAATGGGAGATTATGTTTTCCGGGAAACAGGTCTTGAAAGCATAATTATTCCCGAAAATTTAATCTCGTATGGGAAGCACTTTCTAACAAATTGTAATGATTTAACATCGATTACTTTTCTTAATGACCGTCAGGACCTTCCGGATTCCGTCTTTTACAATTTAAAAAAACTAAAAAACGTTAAATTAAGTGACGATCTATTAATTATTGGTGATTCAGCTTTTAGATCGAGTGGAATTACTCATATTGAAATACCTCAATACGTTATCATTATAAATAGTAATGCCTTCGCTTCCTGTTCCAACTTACGCTCTGTAAAACTCAATCAAAACCTGCTCTTTATCAATAAGGGAGCTTTTTCTTTCTGTCAGCAATTAGAAGATATCGATTTACCCGAAAATCTTATGTCGATTGGGGAACAGGCATTTTCCCATTGTGATTCGCTAAAGTCAGTAACAATTCCTGTTTATATCACGAAAATCGAGAGGGAAACTTTTCGAGATTGCGGTGAGCTCGCTGAAATTAATTTTCATGCTAATATCGATTCCATTATGCCTTATGCTTTTGAAGGTTGCGGCTATTCCTTAAAAAAAGTAATTTTGCCTGAAAATTTGACTTACTTAGGTGAAAACGCATTTGCGTATTGCTATGAATTAACATATATTAAAATACCCGAATCACTAACTAAAATTCCCGCAAACGCATTTAGTGAAGATTTTAGATTAAATTACATTAATATTCCGGCTACCGTTACCGAGATTGGAAAGTCAGCTTTCGAATGCACGAGTGCTTTTTTATTTGATGTTTATATGCACAGCTATGAACCGCCTGCCATTTATGACAGCAATGTGTTTTTGAATGAAACATTTCCACATCGTGCCATCTATATTCCAAAAGGCTCGAAAAAAGCATATAAAGCTGATCCTAATTGGAAAAAACTGAATCTCAAAGAAATTGCCGAATCCAAAATGCCGGAATAAAAATTCTTCCGGTAGCTAATCATGAAAACTGAAATTCCTTTCTAGTTCAACGCACGACAGAGTTGAACAAACTTTTAATATTCTGATTTCATTTATCAAATTGTTGTAAAACAGCAACAGGTGATCATTCGTTACGTCTGCGTCCGGATAATTGTAATTGTATGATTTGAGCACCGAAAGTGAAGAAATAATATAGATTATCCATTCACAACAAATGATTTGACATGAAGTTAGCATGAGTTGAAGTGGTTTCGGATAAAAGAGGAAAAATGGAAGAAAAGAAAAAATTACAAATACGAAACAGTACGGCCGAATTTCTAATTTTTACTAATCAAAACGGAAAAGATGGAATTGAAGTCAGAATAGAAAATGAAACGATTTGGCTGACCCAAAAATTAATCGCGACATTGTTCGATGTTACGGTTCCAACTGTAAATGAACATTTAAAAAATATATTTGCATCTAACGAATTACAGGAGGAATCAGTTATTAGGAAATTCCGAACAACTGCAGCAGATGGGAAAAATTATAGCACTCAATTTTATAATTTAGATGCCATTATTTCCGTCGGATACCGAGTGAATTCCAAAAGAGCAACTCAATTTAGGCAATGGGCAACAAATGTATTGAGAAATTATGCTATAAAAGGTTGGGTTCTGGATAAAGAAAGGCTCAAAAACGGTGCTTATCTGAATGAGAATTACTTCGACGAATTGCTTGCTGAAATCAGAGAAATCAGGGCAAGCGAGAGAATGTTTTATCAAAAAATAACCGATATCTATTCCACGGCATTCGATTACAATCTTGATAGCCCGACGACAAAAGATTTCTTCGCAACGATTCAAAATAAGCTTCATTTCGCCATTCACGGAAACACAGCAGCAGAATTGATCATGAAAAGAGTCGATAGCAAAAAAGAGCACATGGGATTGACCAGTTGGAAAAATGCCCCCGACGGAAAAATCATCAAAACCGATGTGTCGATCGCCAAGAACTACCTGAATCTTAACGAGATAAAATCGTTAGACAGATTTGTTACCATGTACCTGGATTATGCAGAGACGCAGGCAGAACGCAAAATTCCCATGTCGATGGAAGATTGGTCTGAGAAATTAAATGCATTTTTGCAGTTCAATGAGAAAGACATCCTCACAGATGCCGGAAAGGTTAGTCATGCCATAGCAAAAACATTTGCAGAAAGTGAATTTGAAAGATACAGATTTGTTCAAGACAGGCTATTTCAATCTGATTTTGATAAACTAATTAATGAGCTGGAAAATAAAGAAGAATAGAGTCGGATTTATTCTTCATCAAGAATATCCACAGGCATCAGCCTGTGGTAAATTATAAAACTTAATTTGTTATAATTGGATAATGTTATTTCTGCCGCACCTACGGCGCTAAATTGTCTTGTGTTTTATTTACCTTGGGCTAACGCCCAAGGCTACATTTTATCGCCCTTATTGGGCTGGAAAATTTCACATACAGGTTTTAACATCGAACAGCTGTAGAGCAGCGATATATTATAGCCCAGTGCGTCAGCGCTGGGTAATTTGTATTATAAAAAATCCCAGCACCAGAGGTGCGAGACAAAAAAATTATTCCGCCACCACAATCACACCCGTTCCCACGCGATTTTTCATTAACAAATCCCACCACATGAATAACGCCGAAACGGGATAGAAAACCAAATAATAAACCGGCAGCAACAGGAAAAAAATTTTGGAAATTCCCAGCAGACTCATGGGAAACTTCATCGTCAACAGCCAGGCAAGATGTCCGAATTTGCCGTAAGAATAATCGAACGAAACTATCCTGAATCCGGCATTTTGCAGCTTAGAAATGATTTCGTTTTTATCATAACCGGGACGCACATGTTCTGCCACGAATTTTGCGGATTCATCGAAAGTACTGGGAGAAGAAATGATCAGTTTCCCGCCGTCTGCCAAAACCTGCCGGAATTTCCGCAGCACTTCTTCATCTTCCTCGATGTGTTCCAAAATGTCGATGGCGATGATCAGGTCGAATTTATCTTTTGGAATATAACCGGTCAAATCCGCCTGCTGTGCGCAGAAATCCTGCCAGCCGACTCTCTTTGCAAAGCGGGCAAAAGAATCCATGTAATCCGTTTTTAGATCGACGGCATGAACTTTGGCTTTTGGGAAATGCTTCAATATATAATAAGAATACTGACCGAAGCCGGCACCGGCATCATAAAACCGTAGCGGCTTTTCTTGCGGAAAGTATTTTTTGATAGCCCTTTTCACGTACCACTGACGCAGCAGCAGTAAATCCAAAGCCAGGTAAAATAGTTTCCTGCACGCCGGAACTTTATCGATCCATCGGGCAAATTTATCTTTGATTTTGTCGTATTGCATGGATTATTTTTCCTTGAAATCCGGATTTTTGATACCCCAAAATCCATGATCTTTCATTTCCTGATAAACGGCAGAAGCTTCTTGCGGAGTAAATTTTGTAGAGTAGATCATTTCCTGCAGCAATGACGTCGTCCATAGGCAATGCAAAGAAAATTCCCGCTCCAAAATTTTGTGCACGGCATTATCATCGGAAACAAACTCGTAATCCTGGTTTTTCAACCAAAACAATAGAGAAACAGTCTCGCCCAAATCCAATCCTTTCAATTTCCGTAAAACCGAAACATCTATCTCTTCCTGATCAAAATCGATGATTTTTATTACTCCGTTTTCCTTACTTTTTAGAAAAAGTTTCAATCCAATCTCCGCAGGTTTTTCCAAAAATTCATTCCTTACTTCCGCCACGATAAACATTCCATAACCGCTTAAAAATAAATCTTTTACCAAATCTCTGGATACGCATCTTTCCAAAAGATTGATCAAAGATACGGTATCGAGAATCAGCAGTTTTTTCATCAGGAAGCTTGTTCCAGTTGCAGATCGAATTCACGGCACAAATCGGAAGCCGTTCTTATATCCGAATGCAAATATCTTGCCGCCCTGGTCAGAGAAATTTTTTCCATTTTCCAATTATAAAAAACACCGACGACATACAGGTAGGGAAGATCGCGCCAATTCCAATCCAAAGAATAATTTTCGTTGTAATCGGTGACCGGACGATACGATTTCCAATGATACTGTACTAATCCTTTGCGGTTCAAATCCCGAAACATACATTCCGGTGAGACATGAAATTTAATAGCCAGTTCGGAAATATATTCTCGTTTCAGATTGTGTAATTTTTCCACTTTTAGCTCTGAGGAAAGCGTTTCGGATGGAATTAAAAAATCTTCGGCAAATTTATTCGCCTGTTTTTCCAATTCATCACGGGATGAAAGACGGGAAACTATACAGGAAGTTTGATCGAAATGATAAATGATATGACAAAGCTCATGTATCAGTGAGAAAAGCTTGCGCTCTTCGGTATGCCCCTTATTAATAAAAATGATAAATTGATTATCCAGTTTGAAGGTGATACCGGAAATTTTCCGGTTTTGGAGAGGTAATTCAAAAATTTGCACATTCCAGATAGAACGAATAGCAGTTTTGATCTCTTCGTAATTTATGGGATCGGTCAATTCCAGATTTTTCCTGATTTCATTTAGGTGGATCGATTTGAATTCGTTGTATTTCACGCCCTGGTATTCAGTGTTTAAAGAGATATTTTTCATTAATTCCAGGTAATTTTCAGCGATTTCTTTCAACTTCATTATTTCTTGGGCTTCTTCTTTGGAATGCTTTCCCGATGCACGTGCAGCTAATTGAATATCATCTTTCGTTTCTGTTACCAATTTTTCCAGTGAAATGCCAAATATTTCCGACAATTTGATGAGAATCTTCAGAGTCGGCTGTCTTTCACCTTTTTCATAACGCGTTATCAGTGAAATATCGCAGGGAATTAGATCAGCCAGTTCTTTTTTCGTTATTTTGGCAGTTTCTCGTAATCTCCTGATATTTTCGCCGATTATGTTCTTCATCCTTCCTCCTTATGAATTCTCTACTAAGCCTTTTTCATAATTCATAACTTATTGTAATAAAATAAGTTAAAGTTCATAA
>DAISYT010000159.1:0-5577 GCA_036825175.1 Candidatus Cloacimonadota bacterium | reverse complement strand
AAACGTTGATCGATTCCGACGGCAATGTGTTTACCATCACCGGATTTTTGAAAACACCCCAAACCAATACGCAACTCGACTTCGATTTTCTGGCATCATATAACAGCTTGGAATCTATGGGTTTATATGATGATAACTGGGGACAGTTCGGAGTAGATTACACCTATTTTTTAGCTTCCGAAAAAATCGATGTGAAACAGTTTGATGAGAAACTTTCCGATCTCGTAAGTGCACATACCAATTCTGCGATGGCATTTATGATCAACCTGATGACGCAACCTTTAAACGACATTTATTTCCATTCTCACATCAATATCGAGTTACAACCGAGCGGCGACATTCAACAGGTTTATCTTTTTGCTGCTGTGGCTTTTCTCATCATGTTTATTGCCTGCCTAAATTTTATGAATCTTTCCACCGCACGTTCGGCACACCGCGCCAAAGAGGTGGGAATGCGCAAAGTCTTCGGCTCGAATAAATCTCAACTGATCAGACAATTTTTGGGAGAATCGGTGGTAATGACGATGATTTCCGTGATTCTGGGATTGATCATTTTTTCTTTTTTCTATCCGGAATTGAACAATTTTATCGGGCAGGAATTGTCTGTGAATTATTTGAAAAATCCTGTTACGATACTGGTAATCATGGTCTTGGCTGTTATCGTGGGAATTTTAGCCGGTATCTATCCCGCCTTTTTTCTTTCCCGATTCAAACCGATCACCGCGATTCAGGCTCAAAGTGGTAAAACGAAAACTTTATTCAGGAAGGTGATGGTCATCACTCAATTTACGATAGCAATTACTTTGATCACGGTCACATTGACGATTTTCCAACAAATCAGTTTTGTTCGGCACAAGGATTTGGGATTCGATAAAGAACAGAAATTGATTTTGGATTTGCCGGAAGGTTATTCCGGTTCGGATGCCGAAATTCTGAAGCAGGAAGTTTTATCGGTTCCCGGCGTGGAAATGGCAAGCGCCTGTTTCACTCCTCCCGGTTCCGGTGGCGCTTTGGTGATGAATGCCATTACGGACGACGGCGATCCCGAAACTCCTCCTCAGGGTGTGATGATAAACGCTCTGACCTGCGATTATGATTATATTCCGCTTTTAGGATTGGAATTAACGGAAGGCAGGAATTTCGATGAAAACATTCCTTCCGATGCCGTTTCCGCTTTGATCCTGAATGAAGCTGCTGTGAAAGAATACGGATTGCAAAATCCTATCGGCTCCGAGTTTAATTTGCCTTTGGGACAGAAGGATGATAATGCCAAATCCATTGTGATCGGAGTGCTGAAAGATTTTCATTATCGTTCTTTGCGGGAAAAAATCAGTCCTGTGGTGCTTGCTTTGAATAACGAGCATTTCAGTAAAGTATTAATAAAATACAATGATAAAACAAATTTGCCGGAATTGATCGAAGCTGTGAAAGTAAAATGGGAAGCACTTTTTCCGGGAGAGGAGTTCCATTATAGCTTTGTGGACGAAGATTATGACCTACTCTACCGTCCGGAAGAGAAGATGGGAAAGCTGTTCCTTTTCTTTTCTCTGTTGATCGTCTTTGTGGCTTGTCTGGGAATTTTCGGGCTGGCTTCGTATCTCAGCGAACAGCGTTGCCGGGAGATCGGCATCCGTAAAGTTATGGGTTCCAGTACCGCCGGCATAGTTAAGCTTTTAACTGCCGATTTCACCAAATGGGTGATGGCGGCAAACCTTTTGGCAGTTCCGATTGCCTGGTATGCGATGAATAAATGGCTGCAAAATTATGCCTATCGTACGCCCATGAGTTTTTGGCTGTTCGCTTTTTCCGGTCTCATCACCCTGATCATTGCACTTCTTACGATCAGTTCGCAAACGATCAAGGCTGCCAATACAAATCCGGTGATTACGTTGAAATATGAATAGATAATTGGTTTTTTAAGACTTTTGGAGCGAACCAATTATTTGGTTCAAGTATTTTGGAGTGAATCAGTTATCTGATGCAAAGCGACGAAGTCGCTTGAAACGATCAGAATTATTCCGACTGTAAACTGTAAAGCGAATAATCGCTTTACTCCAAGATTATTTTAATCCCGATACAACAGCCAACACTCCCATGATCAACAGCAAGCAAAGCGTAAATTTACGGAAATGCTGCTCCTGAACTTTACGGGATAGAAAATTGCCCAATACCACTCCGAGCAATAATCCGGGCAAAAACTTCCCAGTATAATTCAAAACTTCGGGAGTGAAGAGTCCGTTCCACCAAAAAATAGGGATGGTAACGAGATTCAGCAGAAGGAAGTAAATTGCCAGATTGCCGCGAAACGAGTTTTTTCCCACCTGCTTATTAGATAGAAAAATGATAATCGGCGGACCGCTGATGGAGAGGCTGGCACCTAAAATTCCGCTGATCAAACCGATCGGGAGCATGGCGAGTTTCTCATGCTTCAATTCTTTCCTGAAACCGAGCAGCAGAAGTAAACCGAAAATGATAATCAAAAATCCGATGATGATTTTCAGAATGTTTCCAGCCAAAATCACCAGCAGATGCGTTCCCAAAGGCAGCCCGGCAATCCCGGCGAGTAAAAGCACCCAAATCTTTCTCAGATCGATGGCATTACTGGTGGTAAGCAGCACGGAAATATTTACTATGAAAGAAGAAAGCAACAGAATGGGAACCGCCGTCTGAGGTGCCATGACGAGTGTGATAAGCGGCATCGCTAGAATCGAGAAACCGAATCCGGAAAGACTTTGTAATAAAGCCGACATCAAAATGATCAGCATGCCAAATATGACGATCTGCACCTGCTTACCTCCTTCCCTCATTTGCACTGAAAAGAAAATTCCTCATTTCTTTGTCAAAACAAACCTTTCGCCGGAAGACCGTAAAAACTAAAACAGCAAATGAAAATCCTGCAATAGGCTTGTTAAAGCCATGTGAGAGCTTTCCTTGACACAAAAGATGCAAACAAAAAAATGCCAATAATGAAAAAATCTGGAATCGGTAAAAAAACAGTTTTTGTGCTGGTTGTTCTCAGCCTGCTCTGGTGTGTTTGCCTGCACACTCAGCAAAGCCTGTCCGTATTGGATGAAAATTCGGCGGATTCGTTGAATTTTCCCGGCACCGATTCACTCGATTTTTCGGCTCTGACAGATTCCATCACTGCTGCCGATTCGCTGGAAGTGGATTCCGTATTTTATGCAGGCGACAGCGTTTTTTATTCGGTAACGGGTAAAAACATCATTTTAGCCGGAAATGCCAACGTGATCTACCACACCTCGAATATCAAATCCGATACGATATCCATCGATATGAAGAAGGAGCAAGCTTACGCCAAAGGGCAATCCTTCATGGAAGACGGCGATCAGTTGATCCTGGGCGATAATGTCTATTTCGATCTCGATACGCAGTGGGGGCTGCTGGAACGTGGTGCCAGCAAATTTGACAAAGGTTATTATTACGGCGATGAAATCCGCAAAGTCGATAAAAAAGCTTTCGATGTCGATAACGGCATTTTCACGACCTGCGACGCCTTGCATCCGCATTTCCACATTGGCGGCAAAAAGTTGCGCGTTTACCAGGACGATAAAGTAGTAGGCAAACCGATAATTTTTTATGTAAATCATTTACCCATCATGGCTCTGCCTTTCGGCACGTTCACGATCAAACGCGGACGTCAATCCGGTATTCTGGTTCCTTCTCCGGGTTGGAACGATACGAACGGTAAGTATTTGGAAAATATAGCTTATTACTTTGCCTACAAAGATTATGCCGATGTTACACTCGGTTTGGATTATTATGAAAAAACCGGTTGGCAGGCTGGCGTATCTTCCAATTATATAAAACGTTATGTATTCAAAGGTGATTTCTCCGCTATCCTGCAAAAGAAAATAACTTCTCCTCAGCAAGCTACCTATGAATGGAACATTAAAAGCAAGCATCATCACGAATTGGGTAACAATACCACTTTCGATGCCGACCTGAATTTCGTGAGTAGCTCGCAGGTGTGGGAAGGCAGTGACGATCCCAATGAACGACTGGCAGAGGAAGTTACTTCTTCCATTGCCTATAAAAGACCATTTCTGGGCAGTTATCTGAATATCGGCGGCAATTATAAGCATGATCTGCTGGGAGAAGATAAAACCTATATCATCGGCGGAGATACGTTGGAATATCATATCGAAAAGAAAACGATTACTTTGCCGTCGGTTACCTTCTACCTGCAATCCAAACCGTTTTATGAACTTTTTTTAAGTGACGATGAAGAAATTCCCGACGAAGCCTGGTGGAAGCAATTCTCTTATTCCTATAATTTCAAAGCCATCCAAACCGGTTCTACCAGCGATCCCAACGCCACTTTGGAAGAAATAATCTGGAACAACAGAACCGACGATACCGGCGCGGTGATCAACGAGCATCATGCCGGCGCAAAACACACCGGAAGTATCAGCTACAATTACAAATTAAAAGGCTGGCTCACCCTGAAACAGGCTGTTTCCGGCAATGAAACCTGGTTCGACCGCGATAAAAACGACAACAAATTCGTGCGTTCTTTCGATTACAACACCTCCAGCACCGCTTCGTTCAGTCTGTATGGTATGCGTGATTTCGGCAGATTTTATTTCAGAGCGATTCGACATATTATCACTCCTGCTGCCACGTTCTATTATCAGCCGGATTACACGGATAATTCCAAATATTACAGCTTCGGCGGGATCAGCACGAAATCGAGTAAAAAACAACGGAAGATCACGTTATCCGTAGATAATAAATGGTCACTGAAACTGCTGGGTAAACAAGATGCCCAGGATCGTAAGATCAACGATTTCTTCACGATCAATTCCAATATTTCCTACGATTTTGAAAATGACGATAAAGGCTTTTCCGATATCAAACATACCGTAAAACTCAATCCCAACAGCTTAAGTCTGGCATTTCTTACCCTCAGTACCAGCCCAAATGGCTCGGTGACGCAGGGCACTTATGACCTGAAATTCAAAGACTGGAACGATAAAAAATGGGATTACGGGGTGAGTAATTGGACATTTTCGGTGACCAATAAGCTGGATTTATCCGGCGACGCCCGATACATTGATTATTTTCCAGTTCAGGAAAATAAATTTGAAACCAGTGATTTCTTTACCGACGATTCGCTGGATACGGAAGAAGAAAGGATCGCTACCACGATCAAAGATGTGGATGCTTTGCAAAAAAGCCAAAAAAACTGGTCGCTCACGTTTACTCATACATACAACACAAATAAAACTTCCTACGAATCGCACGATTATACCAGTACACTGCGCATGGCTTTGAGTGCTAAAATTTCTCAGAACTGGACGATCACCTATGATAATTATATCGATCTGAAATCGGATGAAGTGGTTTCGCATAATTTTACCATCACGCGGGAATTACATTGCTGGCAGGCGTTTTTCCGCTACACCAAACAGGGCGATTACTGGAATTACCGATTCCAGTTGTTCAATATCAAATTACCCGATGCCCTCAAATTCCGCACTTCCGATCATAGTTCGTAATATCGTAACTCGTTCATCCTGAACGAGAAAGAAACGTAACTCGTTCATCCTGAACGAG
>DAISYT010000158.1:0-5611 GCA_036825175.1 Candidatus Cloacimonadota bacterium | reverse complement strand
TGCGTTATCAAAAGGGCAACTTCCTGCCGAATGTGGCTCTTTCGGCAGAATACTGCTATTACGGCACCGATTCGGAAAAAATCGAGAGTGATGATTTTGGTCATTATTATCAGGTCGGGATCGGATTTTCCATGCCGCTGTTTACGGGATTTTCCAATACGGCAAAAATCAAGGAAGCCCGTCATTCCTTAAAACAGTCCGAACTGGATAATCGCACTTTGCAGGAAAATATCGAACTGGATGTGCGCAATTCTTACTTACAGCTTCAAGCTGATCTGGAAAAAGTGGATGTTCAGAATAAAAACGTGGATCTGGCAAACAAGGGTTTGCAAATTGCTCAAGCGCGTTATGAGAATCAGGTTTCCAATCAACTGGAAGTAATCGATGCGCAGTTGCAACTGAAATCTGCTAAATTGAACGCAATGAACGCCAGATATTCGGCATTGATGTCTTACGAAAAAATGTTGAAAGCCATGGGCAGGAAATTGTAAAAGATGAAAAATGCAATTTGTCATTCTGACACAAATCCCCTCTCGAGAGGGGTATCCCGAAAGCTTTCGGGATGGGGTGTGTGCACGTTATTCTCAGGAAGAAATTCTAAAAGTAAAGCTAAAAGAAGATTCATGAGATCCTTCGTAAGTGAAACTAAAAGATGCTTCAGGATGACATGCTGTTTATCAGCCGAAATATGTAAAAAGCTGGTAATTTTTTAGAATGACAATGAGTAAGAATATAAATAAAAAACATACGGAGATAAAAAATGAAGTCTAAACTGATGATTATAGCAGTCATTATGACTATGTTATTTATGGGATGCACCAAGGGAGAGCAAACCAAATCCAAAAACATGGAACAGATTTATTTGGAAGCGGGCATTCCGGTAAAAGTTACGGAAATGCAGCCTCTGCAGTTTAAATTGGATTTATCCTACTCGGCTACACTTTCCGGTTTAAGACAATCCACCGCTTCCGCTATGGTCGGGGGCAGGATCGATAAAGTGTTGGTGAAAGTGGGAGATTATGTGGAAAAAGATCAGGTGATGTTCGAGTTTCCGGAAGACGCTCCTTCCGGTCAACTTCGCCAGGCAAGAGCAGCTTTCGCTTTAGCCGAATCCACTTATCACAGAATGCAGAATCTTTATGAAAAAGGCGGCATTTCCAAACAGGATTTGGACAGCGTTCAGACCCAGTACGAAGTGGCTAAAGCTAATTTGGATATAGCATTACAAATGCTAAAAGTACGTGCCCCCATTTCTGGTTATGTGATTTCCGTGAATGTGCGGGAAACCGACGGTGTGAAAGCTGAAACTGCTTTGGCAGTAATCGCTGATACCAGGAAGATGAAAGCGAAAGTCTGGATCACGGAAAAGGAAATCGGCTTAATCAAACCGGGACAAATCACACAAGCGATTTGGAATGGAATAACTTTGGAAGGTAAAGTGAAAGATGTCGATCTGGCGCAGGATTACGCTACAAGAGCTTTCGGTGTCGATCTGGAATTTGCCAATCCGGGAAATCTGTGTAAATCCGGTGTCATCGCCGATATTTACATTCTTTCTTACACCAACGACCATGCTTTGTTAGTTCCCAGAAAGAACATTTCGTCCGATGAAAAGGGCAGCTTCGTTTTCGTGGTGGAAAATAACACGGCTCACAAGCGCTATGTACAAACTGGCAAAGAGAACGGCAATTTCGAAATCCTCAGCGGATTGAATAATGGAGATCGGGTTATCACGGAAGGCTTGAACCTGGTTTATGACGGAGCAAAAGTGAAAATCGTCGCCAAAGGCAATTAGCCAAGAGCCATTTGCCAATTTACGGAGTAAATTATGTTTTTATCAAAAATATCAATAAACCGACCGATCCTGGTAACGATGATCCTGGCTGTGTTCATCATTTTCGGTGCTATGGCATACTTCAATCTTTCCATAAATCTGATGCCAAATGCCGATATCCCGTACGTAACCATCCAGACTGTTTATGCCGGTGCTGGTCCGAATGAAGTGGAATCATTGATCACGGACAAAGTAGAAGATGCTGTTTCCACGATTAGTAAAATCGATTACATCGAGTCGTATTCGATGGATAACGTTTCTGTTATTCAGATTGCTTTTGAACTGGGCAAAGACATCGATGTAGCCGTGACGGAAGTAAAGCAGAAGGTAGATGCCATCAAAAGGAATCTGCCGGACGACGCCGAGGATGCCACCGTAACCAAGGTGGATATGACGGCGTCCCCGATCATCGATATAATTCTGACGGGAAATCTGGATGCACGCCAACTTTATGAAATCGCCGATCAAAACCTGAAAGACAGGCTTTCCCAGATCGAAGGCGTTGCTTCCATCGATATTTCCGGCGGGCAGGAAAGAGAAATCCAGGTAAAACTGGATGATCGTATGGTGTCGCAAAATATGATTTCCTTACCGCAGATTGCCCAAATTATTGCCGCCCACAACCTGGATTTACCGGGCGGGCAATTCCAGGAAAAAGATCAGGAATATTCCGTGCGTATGGAAGGCAAATTTGCTTCGATCAAGGAATTGAACAATCTCGATATCCCCACGGCTTTCGGCAGCAAAAAACTGCGTCAAATCTCTGAAATAAAAGACAGCGGCGCGGAAATTCGCAAACGTTCCATTTTCTTTAACAATGTCGAAAAAGTCCGCCAAAATAATGTTGTGCAGCTTTCCATTGTGAAAACATCCGACGGCAATCCGGTGAGCATTTCCGAAAGTGTAAAAAAAGAATTGGTTTCTTTGCGCAAAACTCTGCCGGCAGGAGCAGAACTGAAAATAGTGAACGACCGCACCGATTACATTAAAAGTTCGGTCTCCGATACCTTGAATAATGTGCTTCTGGGAATTTTATTTACCGGTATAGTCCTGCTGTTTTTCCTGCACGATCTGCGTTCTACCATCATCGTGGCAATCGCGATGCCGGCTTCCATCATTTCCACTTTTATGGTCATGCAATGGGTAGGATTCACGTTGAATATTCTTTCTTTGATGGGACTTTCCACCTCGGTGGGAATTTTGGTGACCAATTCGGTGGTGGTGCTGGAGAATATTTTCCGGCACAAGGAAATGGGCAATAACCGACGCGTGGCAGCAGATCGCGGTACGGCAGAAATTACCGTCGCAGTTCTGGCGTCCACACTTACCAATATCGTGGTCTTTGTACCGCTGGCTACCATGAATACCATGGTCGGACAGTATCTCAAAGAGTTTGCTCTTACTGTTACTTTTGCCACGATCTTTTCACTGATCATTTCTTTCACACTTACTCCCATGTTTGCATCTCTGATAATTCCTGAAAAACAGAAGAAAAATAAGATCGGAGAAAAAGCCGAAAAAATGTTCCACAGATGGGAAGCCGGTTATCGTAAAGCTTTGGTATTCATTTTGAATTCCAAGAAAAGAGCTATGGCGGTCACCGTACTGGCATTTGTTCTGTTCATTCTTTCGATGATGATTTTCGGTTCCAAACTCGCTTTCGAACTTTTCCCCAGTTCTGATGAAGGACAGATTTCGATTAATTATGAATTACCGGTTGGGTACAATCTGGAACAAACTGCCGAGATGAATGACCAGATTGAAAAGATTGTAACACAACACAAAGAAGTGAAACAAATTTTGGTTTCGCTGGGACAACAAGGTAGAATCGACGAAGCTGTGAACCTGGCAACGATGACTGTAACGCTGGTGGATGTAACCGAGCGAAAACTCAGCACCGATCAACTGGTTTCCGATTTAATCATGGAATTATCCGATCTGCCTAATGCCAAAATAAAAGTATCTTCTTCTACCAGTATGGGTAACAGATCTTCGGCAGTGGAATTTTATCTGCAAGGAAATAATATGAGCGAGTTAACACAAATAACGGATCAATTCATCGAAGATGCCAAACAGGTGAAAGGACTGATCAATTTCGACAGTAATCTGAAATCAGGTAAACCGGAAATCACACTTCTTCCCAATAAAGAAAAATTGGCAGAAGTCGGGCTTTCCACCTATGAACTGGCTCTCACGCTCCGTGCTTCGGTTGCTGGTATCACAGCCACAACCTATAAAGACGGCGACGAAGAGTACGACCTCACGGTTTCTCTGCGAAATGAAGATGTCGATTCTCCGGAAGAGATCAAAAATATTCCGGTCATCACACCTTCGGGAGTGTTCAGGCTTTCCCAACTGGCAGACGTGGAGTTTACCAGCGGAGCCAATAAAATTGTGCACCGTAATAAAGTTAAATCGGTGCAATTTACCGGCGACTTGGCAAAAGGTGCAGCTTTGGGTAATGTAGTAAACCAGTTAACTGAACTGCAAAAGAAAACGACTTTGCCGGAAGGATTCGAATTTAACTGGGGTGGAATGAGTGAAATGATGCAGGAAAATGTGCGAGAAATGGCGAAAGCATTTATGATAGCTATCTTGCTTACCTACATGCTGTTAGCTGCCATTCTGGAAAGTTTTTCCAAACCGATACTCATTCTGATTACCATGCCGTTGGCTTTGATCGGAGTGGTGCTCAGTTTGTACCTTACCCGTTTTAATCTCAGTATGATCGCCATGATGGGAGTTATCATGCTTCTGGGTATCGTGGTGAACGCCGCCATCCTGATCATGGATTATGCACAACAACTGCGTATGCAGGGCAAAACCACCAGAGAAGCTTTGCTGGAAGCCAGTCCCACCAAACTGAAGCCGATTCTGATGAGTGCAATCGCCATCATCTTTGGTATGCTGCCTATGGCAATCGGTATCGGTAAATCCGGTGTGGAAATGCGCCAGCCCTTGGGAATCGTCAGCATCGGAGGTATCATCATTTCCACGATTATGACGCTCTATGTTATCCCGGCGATGTATTACCTTACAACCAAAGAAAAGGTCAAAAAGGTAGAAAAAGTTTAAGATAGATTCACCCTTCCGGTGCGTAAGTACCGGAAGGGTGATGGATTTTTTTAATTCAGTATAAAATAAAGCGTAAAAAGCAGAGATGAGTAGTGAGAGAAGAGAACCGGTAAGTGATGAGAAATAAGAAATGAGTCGAGGTAAGGATATTCTTCGTTAAAATAGTTTGCTTCAATTCGTGTTTATTAGTGGTTTGGTTGTTTTTGTGTCCTTTGTGACTTCGTGGCAAAGTGAGAAACCCCACAGCTCCGCTCCTAAATTCCATTCATGAAATTAAAAATGGAAAAAGTCTGTGTTTCGTCTGCGAAAGTCAGTGGCAAATAGAATCATTTGAATATCCAATGATCGACTGCTAAAAGACCATTTTGGTGTACTTTCGGTGAAGTTTCAGTGGCGAAAAGCAAAAATGAGAAATGCGCCGGACTTGACTCATCAGCGCCGCGATGAGTTAAGAACTGCTTTGAGATAAGAGATGAGCCGGACTTGACGTAATCAGGCATTTGCCGGATCACTCGGGATGACAGTTTTGTTTTGCAGGATGCAAAAAACAGAAAGCCTCAGCGAGGCGAAATAAGGGTAGCCAGGTGCGGAAGCGCCTGGAAAAGAAATACCCGACGAACCGGAGCGCCATCGGTGCGGGACAATTAAGATGGCAAAACCCTCAGTCTCCGAAATGAATTCGGAGCCAGCTCCCTTAACAGG
>DAISYT010000157.1:0-5617 GCA_036825175.1 Candidatus Cloacimonadota bacterium | reverse complement strand
TGTGCAGATGCGTGCCGAGATTATCAAATTGCACAAAAAGCTCGATACGACTATCATCTACGTAACGCATGACCAGGTGGAAGCCATGACCATGGCAGATAAAATGGTGGTGATGAAAGACGGTGTAATCCATCAGATCGATACACCGCTGAAAATATATAATGAGCCGAAAAACCTTTTCGTGGCAGGATTCGTGGGCAGTCCCGCCATTAATCAGATTTCAGGGAAATTAATCGCCAAAGATGGAAAAACCTATTTCCAATCAGCCACCTTCGAAGTGGAAGTTCCGGAGGGAGAAAGATTGAAATCGCATCTGAATTCGGAAGTCATCATGGGCATCCGACCGGAAGATATTTACGATTCAGAATTCGATAAAATGGCAGAAATTCCGCAACACATCTCAGCTCATTGCGAAGTGGTGGAACCCACCGGCAACGAATTTATCGTTTTTTTGGAAAGCGGCGATACCAAAATTACAGCTAGATTCGATCCCAAAAAATTTCCCCGGATCGACAGCGATATCCAAATAACTTTGGATATGAACAAAGCCCACTTCTTTCACAAAGAAACAGAAAACAGACTGTAATCCGTTAATTTCGCAGTAAAGAAAACCGTCTCTCTGATCGGGAGCAAATGTTATTTATTTCTACATTTAGAAGCACTTAACTTTTTTACTTTTTCTTAAGATTTTTTTTGATTTTTTTTGATTTTTTCTTCCAACAAGGGGGAATTATGCGCTTTTATTTGATTATTTTTCTTTTTTGCACGATCTCGCTTTCCGCCATCGATCTAAATCTGCCGCTTTCTGCCGCCCAAAATGCCACTGCCGGACTCACTCTGCTTTACTCCACACCGGCAGCGGTGGCTCAAAATCCTGCCAGCGGACAAAGCGGCGTGGAGACTTCTGCCACTCATCTGTTTGGAATGCAAGAGCTTCCGTATTACAATGTTCATGCCTGTTATCGATTTCGCAATTTTCACATTCATTTGGGCGAGTCTTATCTCGATCACAAATATTATACCGAAAGCTGTACCAGCCTCTCTCTGGGTTATACCTGGCAGGAAGTGAGTGCGGGAATCGGCGTTCGGCTTTTGCGGAATGAAGTCACCGGTTATCACGATGGCAGCGCCAGCCTGATCGATGCCGGACTCAAGTGGGATAATGACCGCATCTCGACCGCACTGGCAATCCATAACGTCATGCAAAGTGAGTTTTTGGAATTATCTTTGCCGATCGTAATTTTGTGGGAAAGTTGTTATCGGATCACGGAAAAAAGCAGTTTTGCCATCGGTATGGAAAAAGAAGATGATTTCGATTTCAGCTTCAAATTTGCCGGGAAATATCAGCCATTCAGCGTGATGAGTATTCTTGCCGGTTACCAGTTTGAGCCGGACAGACTGGGCATTGGAACAGTTTTCGAGGTGAAGAAATTTTTCGTTTGCTACAGTGTGCGTACGCATCAATACCTCGATCTAACTCATTATATTTCGGTTGGATATGAGATTAAGAATTAGTTTGATCGCACTCATTTTCATCTTCGCAAATCTGGCTGCTGAAGATGGAGAAGAGAATATTTTTGCCATCGAAGAAGAGACTTTTCACGCCAATGAAACGAGTGAAATCCTTTCCGCCATTCGTGAAAATCCGCTGGAGATCAATTCCGCCTCACGGGAAGATTTATGGCAGCTTCCCTGGCTTTCCGAAGACGACATCGATCTGATCCTCTCCTTCCGCAAAGAAAAGAAGATCAGATCAGAACAGGATTTGGCAAGCTGTGGCATCGATCCGATCACGATCTCGGAAATCGCAGAATATATCGCTTACGGCAAAAAATATCACTTGAAATTTGAAAACCGTTTGCGGCTGGAATACAATGAAGCCAAAGAAAACATGCCTTCCACCGCCAAATATTTTCAGCGGACAGAATTGCAATATTCCCATTTCAGGAGCGGTTTCATTTCCCAAAAAGATGAAGGTGAATCTGATCTTTTGGATTACAATTCCTACTTTTTGCAGTATACAGGAAATGGCGTTTTGGAGAATCTGGTATTGGGAAAATATCGGGCGGCAATGGGACAGGGAATCGTTTTTGCGCCCAAACTGGGCATGAGCAAAAGTGCCGAAGCGACATCCGTACCGATTAAGCGTTATCGTCAGATCAAGCCCTACACGAGTTCTTACGAAATCTGGGATTTTCGGGGTGCCGGCGCAGAATTGAAACTGCACAGATTCCGCCTGATCCCGTATTTCTCTGCCAATAAACTCAGCGCCAATCTCGATTCGGCAAAAGCCATCACTTCTTTTAACGAAACCGGATTTCATGCCGAAGACGATGACAAAAATAATGTTCAGGAAACTGTTTTTGGTTCCGCTTGGCAATATGAAACCGCACATCACGAGATCGGGATCAATTTTGCTTCTTTCGCTTTCGATCACGATTTTGCCAATGGTAACGCCGATAAATATACAGCTTTGAATGCCTTCTTTGTGGTAAATAAAACCGGTTTCCCGATTTTCGGAGAAGTTGCCTGTATCGATGGCAATTATGGGATGGTGGCAGGTGCCAAATTCGGCGAGAATAAATTCCGACAATTAGTGGTTACCCGTTACTACGAGAAAGACATTCCCTCCTGGCACGGAAATCCGTTCGCCAGCCAAAGCAGTTTCAATAACGAAATGGGAATGTATTACGGCGTTACGATCCTGCCGGCAGAGCGGCATAAAATCAATGCCTATTTCGATGTCTGGAGTTTTCCCCAAACCCGTTATTTCGAGAAAATGCCAACCGTGGGCAGCGAACAGTTTTTACAGTGGGAAGTTCATTTTGCGTCTCACTCGTTGCGAATGACTTTGCAGCATAAATTCAAAGAAAAGTACATCACCTTGGATGAAGCGAAAATACGCAATTACGAAAGAACGCTCTGCCGATTGGATTGGTGGCAAAAATTTACCGCTCTCACTCTGAAAACCAGAGCAGAATTCGTGAATGAATATTTGTCGGAAGACAAGGTTTATGCCAGCGGTTTTTTGCTGTATGAACAGTTAAAACTGCAAAGAGAATATTTCGAGCTGATCGCACAGATCACCTGCTTCAAATCGGATACAAAACCTTTCAAAGTAAAGCATTACGTATATGAAAACAACGTGGACGGCATTATGCAAAACAGCGTATTTTCAGGTGATGGCGTTGCTTCTTATTTGCTCATCAGATTCAATTTTTCAGAGAAATTCAGCCTTCAAACCAAAATCTCCGATACCTGGCAGGAAGCCGGAAAGATGCGGTTTTTCTGTCAATTCATCAGTAAATTCTGATCTCTTTTACTGCTGGAATTTCAGCAGATTTGCCATCACTTTTTTATTGTTGGCATAATTCATCGCCGTCTTTGCTTCGATGATGCCCATGCGGTAAAGTCGGTGTAAATCCTGCTGCATGGTAAACATGCCTTTGTCTTTGCCTTCCGTGATCATCTGGAAAATCTCGGTGATATTACCGTTCCTGATGGCAGCCTGCACGGACGAATCGACGGTAAGAATTTCTTTAGCTAAAGTAACACTGCCCTTTTTATTGGGAACGAGTTTCTGGGAAATTACCACTTTTAAAACATCTGCCAGACGGAATCTGATTCGTTCCTGCTCATCCGGCGGGAATTCGGCGATAATCCTGTGAATGCTGTCCACCGTGGAACTGGTGTGCAACGTAGAAAAAACTTTGTGCCCGCTATCGGTGACTTCCAATACGGTGGCAATCGTTTCCGGATCGCGCATCTCTCCCACCACGATGATATCCGGGTCCTGACGCAAAGCTTCCACGCAGCCTCTCTCGAAACTGACGACATCCGCTCCCACTTCCCGATGACTAACGATACATTTATCGGATTTGTGAATGTATTCGATCGGGTTTCCTAAAATGATGATCTGCGCCTGATTATTGTGATTATTCATATCGACGATGATATCGAGGGTGGAACTTTTGCCGGAACCGGTGATACCGGTGATTAAAAACAGCCCGGATTTTTCATACTGCAAATCCAGGCGATGAATGATTTGTTCCGGCAGTTGTAATGAGCTGAGTGGAAATAGTTTCTGATTGATCATACGAAAATTTACGGAAAGCTCATTTCTTTCAAAATAGACATTTCCGCGATAACGGATGATCGGCTCATTTTCACTTACGACAAGCGTGTAGGCGAAATCGATACTGCGTTTTTCATAGAGAACGTTTTTTTGTGCTTCGGATAAAATGCTCAAAGCCATGGCATTGGTTTCATCCACGGTATAAGTCGGCACCTTCGTTTCGGGAGCTTTATCGCCAAAAGTGCGGTACCAGATATATTCATTGGCACGATATCCGCCAAAATCCATATCGGAAGATTTTTTCTGAACCATGTGATAAAGCAGCTTCCGCATGTGTAAATATGCTTCTTTTTTCCAGACTTCATTAGCGCTGAGAAGCACATCGATCTGTCTCATTTTATCCGCACCCATCACGTATTCCGGAATACGGGATTTTATTTCACCTTGAAATGATAAACTCATTTTTATACTCCCCGAATCATCATCAGATATATTTTTTATACTCTTTCCCCAAGACTCCGGCTTCCAATTCGATGTATTCTTTTACCGGACTGGAAGCGATTTTGGGAAATAATACTTCTTCTATTTGGAAGAATCCTACCGATTCCGTCATATCCACTTTTATTTTGATCGGTCGTTCCTCACCTTCCACGATATGAACTTTCGCGATGCCGGTGGAGGAATATTTGTGAATATCGCCCACTCGTGGTTTATCGGAAAGCATCGTGGTGATGCGGGCTCGTCCCTGTTCCATATCGCATCCGTCACCGATCAGTACCAGACCGGCTTCCAGAGTGTGAATGGTTTGCGTAGCCATGTGACCGAAAATACATTCCACGATCAGTGAACGCAACACCGCTTTTTTCATGATATCGTTCGGATAAAATTTCTCCAGTAGCTCGTTGATGAAGGGTAACCCCAGATGTACGCTCATAAATTCGTGTTTATCCCGACTTACGGTCATGCCGAGATCATGTAACATGGCAGCGGTCACTACCGCAATTTTACTATCTTCTGCCGTGGCAACGCCTTCTCGTTCCAGGTTGAGTTTGATACCGGCTTTCATCAGAAGATCGAACATTAGCAGCGCATTCAAAGCTGCTTTTCTCATGTGCACCGGTCCATGGTCGTTGAATCCGAGTCTTTTGATGGAAACAATATTGGCATAATCGTGCATTGCCTGAAGTTCCTGATTGGCAATGAGATATTCAAAGACAGCCAGAGGTTTGTCGCACAATCTTCTTCTGATTTTCTCTTCAAACTTTTGTTGAATCACAGATTTTTTCATTTAAACCTCCTTACCTTCCCGGGAAATTTATCCCGGTTGTTTTCCTGATAAATAATCTAAAAACATTAGCGATATTTTAATTTACCACAAAACAGGCAATTATTTTTTTATTTAAATCCCTCCACAAAAATTATTGACACCTAAACCGACCATTTTAGTTTGACGCCTCGTTTGATCTTTAGGGGGCCTGTAACTCAGAGGTAGAGTATCTGCCTTTTAAGCAGAGAGTCGATGGTTCGAATCCATCCAGGCTC
>DAISYT010000156.1:0-5626 GCA_036825175.1 Candidatus Cloacimonadota bacterium | reverse complement strand
TTATATGATTAAATTTGTGGAGGTATATATGAAAAAATGTTTTCTCTTTATATTTTTGATGGCGGCGATGTTATTATTTGCTACGACTGACAGGGTTTACCTGAAAAACGGAAAAATATTGGAAGGCTCGGTAAAGCAATATGAAGTTGGCAAGTTTGTGGAAATTGAAACTAAGGAAGGCAGAATCCAGATCATCAACTGGGAACAGGTAGAGTCTTTAGATTTGGAACAAACTATGGGAGAGGTAAAGACAGCGCCGGACGATCCTGAAAAGCAGAAACAAGAAGAAACGAATGAACCCGGAATACAAGAAATTACCCCACCGGCAAAATTGGAAGAACCTGATATTGCTGTACCAGGCAACCAGGTAAAAGAACAGGCTATGCCAAACGATCTGAAAGTGAAAGTAGGCAAGAAGGGGGTCTCTCTCGAGCAAACTCTCGATACTGAGCAATTGCGGGTAAACTGGCAAAGCCAGGGCGGTTCACTTTTAGGGAAAGAACTTACCGTCAATATGTTGATGACCAAAATGGATTTCAGCGATTCTCTTTCCGGTAAAACCAAGTTAAATGGTTTGGGTTACGGATACGCAGGCAACATAAATTTCCTGCAGTTCAGCCCTCCCAACTACGCCGAACAAAAATTCTACAGTTATGCCTTTAAAATAGGAATTTCAGGAGCATTCAGTGTCAATTTCATGAACTTTAAAAATGAAATCTACCTGCCAGAATATTCCATTTCCACCAAGAACGAACTGACTATGGGAGCATTCGAAGCCGGTTTAAATGTTGGTGCTAATTTCGGGCTGGGACATTTCTTCAATCCGCAAAAATGGGGAGGCATAATTCTTGGTCTTGGTTGGCGTCCAACCTGGCAATATACCATGACCAATACCACCACCGAAACGAACATGACAACTTCAAATAATAGTTTTAACTACAGCAGCACAAGCACAAGTAGTGCTGATAATTCCCAATTCTCCTGGTCGGCGGTGGAAGCTACTCTCGATATCGGTGGCATAAAAGCTATGACGGATAAGATGGCCAAACGGGCACATTTTAGATTAAATATGATCTATGTACCGCCGGTCGGTGATTATAAACTCTCCATGCTTTATTTAGGATTGGGCGTCGTTTGGTATAAATAATTTTTTCCTGTTATGAGCGGTGTAGAGATGGATTTTACATTCGTTTCCGCACCGCTTTATTTATAAACCGCAGCCAAGCCGTTAAAACCATCCATCTTAACGATCAGCGGATGATCGCAACGCAGATGTTTTAGATGTTTCGTTTTTTCTACGATCGGCTGTTTTTTGAGATAATCCCAATCTATAAAAGTACTGAAGGAATAATGCGGAATGCTGAAATAGCCTACATCCATGGCAACTATATTATGAAAAAAATGTGTCCCCTGCGAATAATCGACGATGAAATCTTCCTGACTCGTCTCAATGATAATTTTTGCCATATCGATTTCTGTCCATTTTACCGGAATGCCCAGGAATTTATCACTCGATCCCCATCTGCCCGGACCGATCAAAATATACTGTATATCTTCATCTCTCATCCGGCGATTCATGTCGGCAATTTCGAGACGCATTTCCTCTGTTTTGGTTCTGTCCCACAAATCCGGATCGATAAAAATAATATCGTAAATGGAATCGAGCACCCCGTTTCCCAAGCCATGCTCCGTGAATAATAGTAATTCCGATTTATCCAGATCGTCCACCGCAAGCCGCACTTCCTCTTTATTTATGGTGAGCGGTCTGATCTGCAAAACATAGAAAGTGGGACGTACATTGTGCTTTTCATCTTTGGTCAGATCGACGGCAAACTCGATTTCGACCGGCATACCTAGGGCATTCTCGCCGATCGCCAGAAGTTCCTGCAGGATTTTTGCCAGCGGAAAGTAATCATATTTCAAAATGTCGGCAAAAGTGATGATTTTCATGCCGCCGGTGGTAACGCCATCCACCAGCCGTTTATTCTCGTGATCCCAAACGGACGTCAGGTGCGGTAAAATATTGGATTGCCCGATTTCGTCGATATGGATTTTTTTTAAGGTAACTTCCTCGCCATCCGGCAAATTGAAGGTATTTTTTTCCAGATCGATGGCATACAGATAATTTTGCGATTCCTTCAGAAGCTCATCAGAAGAGATCAACTGCATTTTAGGATATTGGGGGCAGAAGCGGAAGCAGCGTTCCCCTTCCACCACGGTTTTTCCCAAACCCACTGCCAGCGAGGTGATGCCGTCGCCACTTTGCAAATGGAAAACCGGATAAAAATTATGCGACTGTCCGACCCCGGAAAAATGCGGAAAGAAGTAATTTCCCTGCTTTCTTCCCACCACTTTCTGAATGATGACAGCCATTTTTTCTTCTTCCACTTCGTAATGAATGCCCTCGATATAATGGCGGGCAACCTCCGCATAAACAGAGGAAAAAACCAGTTTAATGGCAGTACAGAGCTGATGCAGACGCATCTGTTTTTCCGGGTGATTATTGGGCAGCAGGAACGTTTTGTAAATGCCGGCAAAAGGCTGTGCCTGGGAATCTTCCAAAAGACCGGACGAGCGTACGGCAATCGGGTAAGTGATTCTGTCGATGATAACTTCCAGCTTCCGGAGCAACTCATCGGAAAGGCTTCCTTCTGCAAAAATCTTTTGAATTTCCACATCGGATTTCCCGGCAACTCTGTCGTTGATCTGATTTCTTTCGATAAACAGGTCGTATTCCGCTGTTCCGATAATGGAAGTTCCGGGTAGCGTGATATTAATTTCGGGAAATTCCTTTTCCAATTCCATCGTGACCAACAGTGCGTTCAAAAAAGCCAAACCTCTGCCTTTCCCACCCAGAGAACCGTTCGCCAGACGAGTGATCTGATCGACCTCTGCCAGAGTGGAAGGCTCGAAATTGATGATACTGCCGCGCGTACGGTTTCGGCGTACATTTCGGAACACCTTCAACAGATATTGGCGCAATTCCTCTTCATCCCGGAAATCTTCGATTTTGGCAGGCAGGATTTGTTTCGCCACCTGGATTTCGCTGTGCGCCACCAACCAGCTGGAAAAATGATTACGTTCTCCGTGATAAAGCAACGATTCACCTTTCACTGTGGCAATTTTTTGCTCGAATTCCAGCATGGTTGCTGCTCTGTCCACCTCGTTTCCGGTTTTATCCCGAAAGATAAAATCGCCGTAACCGAGATAATTTCTGAAAAGAGAACGCAGCTCGTGCAGAAGATTTTTGGAGGTTTTATTCAGGAAAATCGCTTTCAGATTCTCAGCTTCGGCAGCATTGCTATCCTCCGACGATTGCAGCACCACGGGAATATCCAAATGGCGTTCTTTGATGGCAGAAATCAGCTTGAAGCCGGCAGTTTCATCCAGCATATTTTGATGATAGAATTTTACATCGGAAATTACCGCCACCAGGTAATCCTGGTATTTTTCCACAAATTGGAAGGCTTCTTCGTACGATTGCACCAGCAGCACTTTAGGTCGAGCGCGCATTTTGAGCCGCTTATTTATATCGTTCAATTCCTCGTTGATCAGTCTTTGCGTCTGCTTCAGAATTTCGGAATAGAGCAGCGGCAGAAACATAGAATAATATTTGATGGAATCCTCGATCAGCAGAATGACGCGTACATAGCCGTTTTTCGTGTCGTATTCCACATTGCGCGTATCTTCGATCATCTTGATCATTGCCAGAAACAGGATGGCATCTCCGTTCCACAAAAACACTTTGTCGATGTAATGCAGCTCGGCTTTGTTCTTTTCCAACAAAGCAATATCGGATTGTACATTTAAAAGTAACAGAACCGGCAGGTCCGGGAATTTTTCCTTGAGGCGTTTACTCAGTTCAAACGGACTAATCTCTCCGATCCTGATCATCGTGATGACCAGATCGAACGAACGGGTTTCCAGCATTTCCAAAGCTTCCCTGCCGGTGGGAACGCTGGTGATGCGCGGTGCCGTACTCAGGTTCAACTGATGGTATTCGCCGTAAATTTGTTCTGAAAGCCTGCCGTCCTGCTCGAAGATAAAAGCGTCGTAAAACGTGGATACGAGCAGGATTTCCTTGATATGGTATTTCATCAGATTATGAAAATTATCTTCGCCGAATTTGAATTTATTATAGTAGTAATTCAGATTTTTCAGATCCATCCTTTTGGTACACTCCCAAACTTTATTTTCTACTCTTTTTTACAGGAATAAATGAATCCGCACCGAAAGCTAAATCTCAGATTCCGATGCGGAAAAAAGAAATTACCTGGAAAAATAACCGGCTCCCACCACTAATTTCTCACCGGCTACATCTACTTTTTCCACATAAACCAACTTTTGTGAAGGTTCTTTCTCGCCCGGTTTGGGCCATACATATTCCATCCAGCAACTGTCATTGGCTTTAAGCAACTCCAGCTCGTCTCTGACGAAATATTTTCCGTTCGCATCCTGCAGATATCTGATGTCCTTCCCCACCAATTCAGGAGAGAATGGATTCACCAGTTCCACTCCGGCATCCGTTTTCACGAAAACATAAGAATCCAGAAAAATGAACTTATCGGTTATAGCGTTGAACCTGGCAAAAGCCGCTTCTTTACCTTCTTTATGCAAAACGGCGGCGGCTTCCTTCACGATGTTTTCCACGAAAATTTTCTCGACGGGTATGTTATATTTGCCGCTTCCCACCAGGAATTCTTTGCCGGAAGGAGCCACTGCCTTCCGGATGAAAGTGGATTTCCATTCCAATATATCGCTACCGGGAAGATTCCATTCATAGAAAACCCAGCCTTCCCCGGTAGTAGCCGTCTCCAGGAACATTTTACCGATCGGTTTACCGTTCACATCCTGCAATTCCAGCATGTTTTTGCCTTCCCCCGAAATGTCCGGCGGATAAACATAACGCATGCCATCCAGCCCCCAAACGAAAACGTAATTATCTCCATAAAACCAGATGCTGTCTTTCTCGCGGAAATCGGGAAAAGCCTTTTCTCCTCTGGCTTCGATCACTGCTACGGCATCATAAACCAACTGCACAACTTCTTTAGTGAGATCGTATTCATAAACAGAGAGATCGGGTACGATTTTTTCAGTTTTATGCGCCGGAGTACAGGAAATAATCATACTCAAAACGACCACGATGGCTAAAAAATTTTTCATCCTTCACCTCCCAAAATTTTGATCTGTAGAGATTTCAGTCAGACAGACTTTGCCTGTCAATGGATTTGTTGAAGGGAAACGGAATTATGAAATGGACACTGTTCATTTTTCAAGAGACCATTTCTAATAAGTTACATTTTTTGAAAATTGATAAAATTGTACTTACTTTTAGAATTTTTGTCATAATGTTGTTTTTATGACATGAAATTCCAGGAAGAATCCTAACGGGATTCAATTTGATTAACCGCACGTGTAACGTGTGGTTGTCGATATAAAACACAAAGAACAACCCTGAAGGGGTTGAACTTACATAATGTTTGTTCAATCCCTTCAGGATTGTGAACGATAGCAGCAGGCAAAACCGCACGTTGCACGTGCGGACATTCACATAACGCCCTTTTAGGGCTTGTTAATATATCGATGTCAATTTTCTGAAATCTAATTTCAAATAAATGTGCACTTT